>NZ_CAXBDC010000001.1:0-125230 GCF_963974195.1 uncultured Nisaea sp. | reverse complement strand
CATGTCCCGATAGACGAAGGTGGCGATGATCCAGGCATAGACGGCCGCGACGGCGGCTGCTTCGGTCGGTGTGAAGACGCCGCCATAAATGCCGCCCATGATGATGACGATCAGCAGCAGGCCCCAGGACGCGTCCTTGGCGCTGGCATAGATCTCGCCCCACCCGGCCCATTCACCTTTCGGCAGGTTCTTCCATTTCGCCATGATGTAGATCGCCGCCATGAGCGACAGACCGGCCAGAAGTCCGGGAATCACGCCGGCCAGGAACATCCGGCCGACCGAGACTTCGACGGCGGCGGCATAGACCACCATGACGATGGAGGGCGGGATCAGGATGCCGAGCGTACCTGCGTTGCAGATCACACCGGCCGCGAATTCCTTGGTGTAGCCAACCTGGCGCATGCCGGCGATGACGATGGTGCCGATGGCGACCACGGTCGCGGGCGAAGAGCCGGAGAGCGCGGCGAACATCATGCAGGCAAAGACACCGGCAATGGCGAGACCACCGGGGAAGTGCCCGACGCAGGCGATGGAAAACCGGATGATCCGTTTTGCCACCCCGCCCGTCGACATGAAGGAAGAGGCGAGGATGAAGAACGGGATCGCCAGCAGGGTGTAATGTCCCTCGAAGGCGCTGAACAGGGTCTGCGCAATGGAGGCCAGCGAGGAGTCCGAGAAGGCCAGCAGGAACAGAACGGATGACAGGCCAAGCGCGACCGCGATGGGAACCCCGATCAGCAGCAGCACGATAATGGCGAGGAAGAGAAGGGCGACTTCCATGGATCAGAGATCCTTCAGTTTTTTGGCGGCATCATCGACTGCGTCCTCGACTTCGTGGCTGGCAATCAGCCCGTCCATCCGGTCGCGCCAGATGGCGATACCGGCCATGACAAAGCGGAACAGCAGCAGCGCCATGGCAAATGGCAGAATGACGTAAGGCACAAGGCGGGGAACCTTTTCGTAGGTTTCACCCTCGTTGAACACGTCCTGCAGCCAGTCGAGCGGGCGGAAGCCGAGAATGTCCGGCATCGGCGTGTCCTCGGTCTCATACCAGCCCTTTTCGCGGAAGCTGTCCTCGAAGCCGAGCGGGAACCAGCGGCCATCGGTTGCCGGCAGGTTCGCGAAATTTGCCCAGTAATCCCAGGAGCCCTTCAGCAGCAGGAAGGCATAGACAACACAGACGGCACAGGCGAGGAGCGCCATGATCCGGCGCATCGGCTTCGACAGGCCTGCGGTGACAACGTCGACGCCCAGATGGGCGCGGACCTTGACCGCGTAGGCGGCGCCAAGCAGCACGAGCCAGCCGAACAGGAAGACGGTGACTTCAAGTGCCCAGAGGATGCCGGAATCAAAAACATAGCGTGCGATCACATTGGAGAAGGTGATCACGGTCATCGACCCGAGGATTACCGCTATCGCGGTTTCCTCAACCCGGTCGGAAAGGGGTTTTATCGTCATTGCGAGCCCCAGAAAATAAGCGCGGTGCGGAGGGAGGTCCGCACCGCGCGACAAGGCAAAAGTCCGAGCCGCTGCCTTGGAGTTAGTGTGTTGGAATTAGTTGGTCAGGCTGTTCGCAGCTTGTGCGGCGGCGATGTTGTCGGCGCCGACGTCTTTTTCGAACTTGGCCCAAACCGGCTTCATCACTTCAACCCAGGCAGCGCGCTGCTCCGGAGTGAGGGTGCGAACGATCCCGCCAGCCTTGATCACGGACTGCTTGGCAGCCTCGTTCACGGCGGTGGATTCCTGGTTCCGGGCTTCGGTGACCTCGGCAACGATCTTCAGGAACTGGTCACGCACGTCCGGCTTCAGGCTTTCCAGCCAGTCGACGGAGGTGACCAGCAGGTAATCGATGATGCCGTGGTTGGTCTCGGTGGTGCCGTCCTGAACTTCAAAGAACTTCTTGCCGTAGACGTTCGACCAGGTGTTTTCCTGACCGTCGACAACACCCTGCTGGAGAGCGCCGTAAACTTCGGAGAAGGCCATCTTCTGCGGGGTGCCGCCGATGGCTTCCATCTGGGCGACCAGCACTTCGGAAGACTGCACGCGGAACTTCAGGCCCTGCGCGTCGGACGGCAGCAGCAGCGGCTTGCTGGCGGACATCTGCTTCATGCCGTTGTGCCAGTAGGCCAGACCCTGCAGGCCACGGCGCTGCATGCTGTCGAGCAGGGCGTGACCGGCATCGGAATTCTGGTATGCGTCGACGGCTGCCACGTTCTTGAACATGAACGGCAGGTCGAACAGACGGAATTTCTTGGTGAACTTCTCGAACTTCGACAGCGACGGAGCAGCGAGCTGCACGTCACCCTGGAGCATGGCTTCCAGGACCTTGTTGTCGTTATAGAGGGTCGAGTTCGGGAAAACCTGCATGCAGGCCTTGCCGTTCATTTCTTCGTTCACGCGCTTTTCCAGCAGCGAAGCGGCGATGCCCTTCGGGTGCCGGTCGGAGTTGGTGACGTGGCTGAACTTGATGACAACTTCGCCATCATCGCAATTGGCGTAAGCGGCGCCAGGCGCAATAAGGGCGGCAGCCGCCAGAGCGGCGGCGAAAAACTTCTTCATTGTGTCCTCCCAATAGACACGCGGTTGAATCCGCATAGGCTGTTACATGAAAACCTCTGCCTCAATTCGGCAATCGTCAATTGGTCAAAATTATTTTTTCTTTAAAGTCAGTCACCTAACATCTGCTAAATTTCGGTCGAATTTGATTTGTCCGAATTTTCGGGCAAATTATCGTGGCAAATCACGGGCTCGAATATCCTTGCCGGGACCGTGCAGTTTGATCAGGTGAGATGTCCCGAACCAAAGCGATAGCTGCTGCTCTCTGTGCATTTTACGCCTTCGCGTCCATGCTCGCCGGCTGGCTGGTCTATAGCTATGCCTATAACGAGACGCTCGATCGCCTGGAAGAAAACGGCCTGATCCGGGTGCAGCAGGCGAGTGATCGGCTTATGGGGCAGCTTTCGGGCTATTCCTATCTGATCAATCTGCTCGCCAGACATCCTGAAATCATCCGCAGCGTCGTCACGGGAGCGGACAGGGGGCGGACCGGCGACATCCTTGTGGATGCGGTTCTGACCTATGGCGCCGACAGGATCACCGTCACGGACAGGGACGGGCGCGTGGTGACCTCGTCCGCTCCGGACACCGAGCCGGGTTTCGTACAGCAGACTGTTGGCTCCTCTCTTCTGCGCGCAGCGCTGAACGGCCGGCTCGGCTCGGAGGCCGCACTTGATGGCGATCGCAGGATGATCCGGTTGAGCCGGGGAGTCCTTGATGGCGGAGCGCCGGCAAAAGGGGCGATCTTTGTGACCATCGACGTGGCCTCTCTTGAATTCGAGTGGGGGGTTGATCCTGAAGCGATCTGTTTCTTCGACGAGACCGAAACGGTGTTTGCCTCTACCCGGCAGTCCCTTCTGATGCATCAGGACAAAAAAACGGGACGCGCGGACCCGCGCTTTGAAACTTTTCCGGAATATGCATCCGGCCGTGCGGGCGGGCATGAGATCTGGACATTTGCAAAACAGGCGCTTGCCCTGCCATTGCGGGCGCTTGTGGTGACGCAGGATCTTCCGCAGGTGAATATGGTGGCGCGCGGGTTTATCGATACCTCACCTGCCCGGACAGCCGCGATCCTGCGCGGCATGCTGACCACGACGCTGCTTGGAGCACTTGGGCTCGCCATTCTGATCGCCGCGCTCTGGCGACGGCGCATGGCAGACCGGCTGGCCATTGAAGCGGCGGTGAACACGCGTCTTGAGGAGAGGGTTGAACGCCGGACATCGGAGCTGAAAATTGCTCAGGACCAACTTGTCCAGGCTTCCAAACTGACGGCCCTTGGTGAAATGTCCGCTGGGATCAGTCATGAGCTCAACCAGCCGCTCGCCGCCATTCTGAACCTGTCGGAAAACGGCCGTAAGCTGCTTGACCGCAGCAGGCCCGGGGAAGCCGCGGATAATCTTGCCCAGATCTCGGGGCAGGTCCGGCGGATCGACAAGATCATCCGGAACCTGCGTGCCTTCGCGCGGAACGAAGGCGAGGGGGGCGAACCCGTGGATCTGGTCGCCGCTGTAAAGTACGCGATCACGCTTACATTGCCGTCGCTCGACAAGGACGGGGTCGCACTATCCTGGTCCCCGCCCGAGCGGCAGGTGCTGGTCGTCGGCGGAGAGGTGCGATTGCAACAGGTGGTGATGAATATCCTGACCAATGCGCAGGATGCGATGGCCGCATCGAACCCCAAGCGTATTGGCGTGACGCTGACAACGGGGGCGGGCCACGCGGTTCTGGACATTACCGATAGCGGGCCCGGTATTCCCGACCCGTCCCGGGTGTTCGAGCCGTTTTACACAACCAAGGAACTGGGAGCTTCGAAAGGCCTTGGCCTCGGGCTTTCGATTTCCTATGGGATCATTCGCAGCTTTGGCGGGACGCTTTCCTGCCGCAACGATCCGAATGGCGGAGCGGTTTTCTCCATTCGTCTTCCACTGACGGACAGGGCAGTGCAATGACCGGACAGGTATTGTTGATCGAGGATGATGACGCTCTGCGCCATTCGCTCGCGCAAACTCTGGAATTGGCCGATCTCACAGTGATTCCGGCTGGCGGTTATGTGCAGGCGAAACGCACGATCAGGGCGAACTTTCCGGGTGTGGTCCTGTCCGATATCAGGATGCCGTACCAGGATGGCTTCTCCGTGCTGTCGGCCGCTCAGGGCGCTGATCCGGGACTGCCGGTGATCCTGCTGACAGGGCACAGCGATGTGCCGACCGCGATGCGGGCCATGAAGGAGGGGGCCTACGAGTATCTGGAAAAGCCGGTTGGCACGGAGCGTCTTGTCGATGTGGTGCGCCGGGCCATCGCGCATAGGGATCTGGTGCTTAAATCCCGCCGGATCGAACGCGCGCTTGAACGCAGTGACGCGGCGGCCCGGAGTTTTCCGGGCTCTGGGCCTGTCTCGACAACTTTGCGCAAGGCTCTTCGCCGGGTCGCGGCAAGCGATTGCCATGTTCACCTGCATGGCCCGAAAGGGACGGGCAAGAAAGAAGCCGCCTTCGCCATCAACGCGCTATCGCCAGAGTCGCGTGCGTTTCTCACGCTGAATCTGCTGCATGCACCGGCTGATTCCGTGCGCCGTTTGCAACCGCCTGAAGGACCGGCGGACCTGTCGCTGAAAAGCGTTGAATGCGCCACACCGGAGCAGATCGCGGATTTACGCGCATTGCTGAGCCGGTGTCCGGAGCTGCGGGTCATATCCTCATCCGTCTCGTCGCTTGCGGAACTGGAGCATCTGGAGCCAGGGGCGGAAGGCGCGACGGTGGTGGAAATCCGGGTGCCGTCACTTGACGAGCGGCGGGACGATCTGCCGGAGATTTTCGAAAATTTTCTTCGGCTGGCAATCCGCAGTCTCGATGCGGATATGCCGGAGGTTTCAACGGCCACCCTGACGGGCATCATGACCCGTCCATGGCCGGGAAGTCTGCCGGAGTTGCGAAGCTATGCAATGACCTACGCGCTGGGAGCGCGGGTTCAGAGCGATGGTGCCGGTCAGGGAACGCTGGCGGAACAGGTCGAGGCGTTCGAGAAGATGGTCCTGACGGAGACTTTGAAACGCACCAACGGGAAGGCCGCCGAGGCTGCGCGAATGCTCGGACTGCCCCGCAATACGCTCTATGACCGGCTGGTACGGTTCGGGCTGTCTGCGAAAGATTTTCGGATAACCTGAACGGACGGACTTCCTGAAAACAAGAACCGCGGCCGATGTTCTGGCCGCGGTTTTTTTTACACTTCAGGTGTTGTCGTTGACTTCCCTTACAGAACCCAGCCTGTCGCTTCCATGAGAGTCGTCTTGGTGACGCCGACGAGGGTGACGGTGCCGCCGTCTGTCAGCTGGAGGGTGGTGGTGCCTGCCGTCTCCGTCCCGGATGTAACCTCTAGTCCCGGGGAGAAGGAGAGACTATCGGTGCCAGCCTGATAGTCGTTCACCGTCTCATTTCCTCCGCCAAACCCGAAGACGAAGGTATCGGCCCCGTCTCCGCCGACGAGCGTGTCGTCGCCATGATTTCCAGCGAGCAGATCGGCCCCGCTACCGCCGGAGATCAGGTCGTTGCCCTGACCGCCATAGAGCGTATCGTTGCCGAGATTGCCGTTGAGGGTATCGTTCCCGGTATTGCCGTAGACGATGTCCTCGTTCTGACCGCCGAACAGAACATCGTCGTTCTCGCCGCCGGAGAGGGTGTCGTTGCCTTTGTTGCCGTAGACCCAGTCGTTGTCGTTGCCGCCGAAGACCGTGTCTCCGTCCTGACCGCCATAGAGCGTATCCATGCCGCCACCGCCGAAGACATAGTCGGCGCCCTGGTTGCCGTAGGCGATATCCTCGCCCCAGCCGGAGCCAACGGAATCATTGCCCGCGCCACCGGCCAGCGTGTCGTCCTCGTCTCCGAGGGAGATGAACTGGCTGCCGCTGTCGCCGACCACATAGTTCTGCCCGGCGCCGCCGTTCACGGTCGCGTTGCCGACGATGGCGGCGAACTCGATGTTATTGAGCTGGACGGTTGATCCTGTCGGCAAGCCGGACGTGTCGATGACAAAGGCTTCGGAGCCACTGGATGATTGTCCGGTGATCTGCACAGTCTCGGGCGTCGTGCCGGTGCTGGAGAAGGAGATCGACCGGATATCGAGCGTCATGCCGGTGGATTTGGCGATGAAGGTCGAGCCATGTCCGTTCAGGAAGCCCTGATCGGTCGAGGATTGCTCCGTATTGACGATCTCGTTTGTCAGGGTCGTTCCGGCTGTGCTGTCGGGCTGGGCGGCGGAAGTTCCCGAATTGGTCAGCGAGACGCCGGTCGGCAGGGTTGCCGTGACCACGTTTCCGTTGCCGGTGTTGGAGACAAGATCGCCGGTCGCGGTGCTGCCGGTATTGTTCACCAGGGTGCGGCCGGTCGCCGTGCCGGAGACGTCCGCACTGGTCTGGTTGGTGACCGTCAAACCGGAGGAGCTTCCGCCAGAGGAGCCGCTACCGGAGGATGCCGCGGAAAAGGTGAGCTCTGTGGTGCTGCCGTTGAGGGTTGCACCGATGGTCATTCCGATGGCGCTTGTCCCGGCAATATTCAGGGTTCCGCTGCCGAGATCAATCGTGCTGCCAAGGGTGGTGCCGTTCAGGGCAGTGAGGTCTGTGCTGGTGATCGCGATGACGTCACCAGCGGCGAGATCGGAGATCGTGTCACTATTGAGGTTAGCTACAGTACCGGTGAAGGTATCGTTGCCAGCGCCGCCGAAATAGGTGTCGTCCTGGTTGCCGCCGCGCAGCACGTCATTGCCGTCGCCACCGAACAGCATGTCGCTACCAGAGAAGCCGGAAAGCGTGTCGTTGCCTGCACCGCCATAGAGCGTGTCGTTACCATCACCACCGGAGATGGTATCTGTTCCGCTTTCACCGTAAAGGACATCATTGCCCCTGCCGCCCCACATCCAGTCATTGCCGTCCCCGCCATAGGTGAGGTCATTACCGGAGGAGCCGATGGTGGTATCGTTACCGGTGCCGCCATAAAGCGTGTCGTCGCCATCAGCGCCTGACATGGCGTCATTGCCGTCCCCGCCGTAGATCAGGTCGTTACCGGTTTCTCCGTAGGAAAAGTCGTTACCGTCTCCGCCATAGAGAGTGTCTGCACCGCCGCCAGCATAGAGCGTGTCATTACCGTCATTACCATAAAGCAGATCGTCCCCGTCGAGAGCGCTGATCGTATCATTGCCGGCCAGGCCGCTGACGTCGTCATTGCCCGTAGTCAAACCATCGCCGGCGGCGAGCAGGTCATTGCCGGCAGTACCGGTCACACTTGCAAGGTGATGCGGATAAGCCGTGATGGCGGCTGCGGAAAAGGGCAAGAGGGCTGCGGGCAGGCCGTTCAGCTCCCAGCGGGTCATGCCGGTGGGAGCGCGTCCGACAAGGTCGCGGCTGGCGCAGACGGGAACGCCGAGCGCTGCGGTGAGGCCGGAGACGAGATTCGCACCGGCATCGCCCGCGCCGGTATGACAGCCATACAGCGCGAGGAAGGAAAGCGGTGCATCGTGCAGGGCATCGGTAACGGAGCCGATGGATTCAGCGTCAAGGCGCAGGTCTTCAACCGACATCGCACCCGGGACGCCGTGGCCCACCAGATGCAGGGAGGTGCGCTGACCCGTCTCGATCCAGATAGTGGAGAGAGCACGCCGGATGCGTTCCAGCATCGTACCAGGGCTGTTGCGCAGCACGCGGACATGGGACGGCAGCTCACGTAGAAGAATTGAGGATTCCGCTACATCAGGGGCAATCACCAGAAGGGCCGGGGCGATGCTGTCTGCCTGTTTGCTTTGAGCATGAACGAAGCGCGTGGAAAGAGTGCTGGCTTTAGCCATTCTGCCAAATCCTTTTGTGTTCAGCCGAAGCGCCGCCGGGCGCTTGGAGCAATTGAGGGAGGCCGGCTGAGCCGGTTATCAATTCCAAAATCAATCCAGGGTATGCCGCTGTCGACGTGCGTCGATGGGCTGTTTGTGGGCACGATATAAGACAATTATGAAAAAATGGTTACCGATAGTCTACTGATTTTTATTGATAGTATGTGTGTATTTTTAAGCTTTTTGATTTTTTTGGGTGCTGAGGTGAGTCGTAAATATACTTATAAGAATGGTGGTTTGAAAACGTCTATTAATCAATGGTTATTTTATGACAAATATTATTTATGGTTGTGATGGGCTTTAAAATTATTTAATATTTATAGTTTTAAATAAATTATATGTTTCAATTAATTAATGTTTTTAGTGCGTTAATGTCGGGGGAATAGGCCGAAACTCGACCGCTGTTAAATTCTCTCGAATACCTCAATTAATGGACGCATTCATGCAATGATCGTTGCTTGAGCAATTTGTGGTTTTTGCTGCTGTGGTGGTGAAATTTCAGTTAATTGTCTGAATTTATTTAGAAAGTTATGAATATAATATGGTGGTGTATTAAGGATTTGTTTGCCAAGGAAATCTGAGGTGGAGGTAGAGGTTTAGAGATTCAGCGGCGGCTCTTTGTCTTTCTTGGTCCAGCCGATCAGTCGGATCGCTGGGAATATCCATAGGAAGCCGGCAACCGGATAGAAAATCAGCTCGGCCAGCCAATGCTGCGGCAGTGCGTGGTTGGCGATGGTGACAACTGCCATGATATAGGCAAGAAGTCCGACAATCATGATGATGCCGCCGAGGGCTGTACGCCAGCGCATTGAGACGCTCCGTTCCGGTGAGACGCATCGATATGGCGCGGCATGGACAGTGTCAACCATTGCCAACCGGAGACAGTCGGGTGAAATTGTGGAGACTGTCTGCTTAATCATCCTGTTTGCGTCTCCCGCGTCGGTGCGAAGCGAGACTCTGATGCCTCTCCGGCCCTAAGGCCTGCCCTTTAGCGGACCCGCGCACCGAACCCGTTACGGACCTTTTCCGATGAACATGCTTGGCCACCCCATCGTCGCCCTGATGATTTCCGTCGCTTTCTTGTGGACGGCGAACGGGCTGTTTCACAGTTTGATCGGCCTGCGCATGAGCCAGGAGGGGTTTGATACGACGGTCGCGGGGCTGGTTACCGCCGCGTACTTTTTCGGCCAGCTTGTCGGTGCGGCTTTTTGCGGGCGAATTATAGAGAACGTCGGGCATGTCCGTTCGTTCGCGGCTTTCGCGTCGATTATCTCGGCCTGCGCGATTGCTCATGCGATTTTCGTCGATCCCTATTTCTGGTCGGTGCTCCGCTTCGCCACCGGCATCTGTATCGCCGGTGCATTGATGGTGGCCGAGAGCTGGCTGAACGGAGCTGTCTCGAACACACGGCGCGGCGGCATGCTCTCCATCTATGTCGTGGTGATCTATTTCGGCATGGCAGCAGGGCAGCAGATCCTGAACCTTTCGCCACCGACCAGTTTCATTCTCTACAGTGTGGCGTCCATTTTGTTCTCGCTTGCCCTGGTGCCGCTGTCCCTGGCCAGCCGGGCGACGGCGGGTGAACTGGCGCCGTCCCGTCTGAGCATGGCCGAACTTTTCAAGGTCTCGCCGCTTGGCATGATTTGCAGTTTCGCCAGTGGCGTGCTCGGGGCGGTTGTCATGGGACTGGGACCGATCTTCGGCAACCAGATCGGGTTTTCTGTTGCCGAAATCGCGACGATGATGACTGTCACCATGTTTGGCGGATTGTTGTTGCAATACCCGATCGGCAAGCTCTCCGACTTCTTTGACCGACGGACAGTGATTGCGGTTGTGCTCTTTGCCGTGGGCGGGGTGTCTCTTGCCATCGCGCTTCTGTTCAATGGCGGTACCTTCATGTTCCTCGGGCTGATGGTGGTGTTTGGTGGGCTGAACTTCGCGCTTTACCCGTTGGCCATCAGCCATGTGAACGACCATGTGGAGGCGTCGGATCTGGTGCCGGCGGCGGCGGGCATTCTGATCGCGGCCAGCCTCGGCTCCACCATCGGCCCGATCATTGCTGCCTTTGCCATGGATCGTGTTGGACCCGGCGGCCTGTTCCAGTTCACTGCCTTCATCGGTTTTTCCGTTGGCATCTTTGCGGTCTACCGGATGCTGCGCCGCCCGGCGCCGACCATGGAAGAGCAGGGGCCATATGTCGCCTATGCCCGCACCTCGGCTCTCGTCGCCGAACTTGACCCGCGTGGCGAGTTCATCGAGGAGGTCGAGCCGAACGTCATGGACGAGAACCTGCCGAAGGACTTTTCCTACGACGAAGTCATCGAGTCCGCGGTGGAAGGCGAGGCCGAGGAGTGGGTTCAGGCGAACTCTTCACCGTAATACAGCATGGAGACGTGTTTCGCTTCGGAGAAATAGAGCCAGCGTTCCACGACAACGCCAATGCTGCCGGAGATAGCCGCAATCAGAACCAGGCCGCCCGCCATGGTGCCGGAGCCGGGCATGGCGAGGACCGCAGCCAGCACGGCAACCGGGATCACCAGGCCGAAGAAGGCTGCAAGGCGGCGGAGCTTGATGGCGTGTTTCCGGCCAATCTTGTAGCCCATCTCGCGCATCACATAGGTTTCCGACGTTGTCGGTCCTTCGAGGAGCCGCACAGTGCCGAGGTTGGAGAGCCCGGTCGCGGTGCCGGAGGTCGCGGTCGGCGGCGCGTTGTCTGTCACGGCCCAGTAACGCCATTTGATGGCCCCTGAAAGCAGCAGGAAGCCTGCTGTCGGCAAGGCGATCGGCAGTAATTCTCCGCCGGAGAATGCGAGGATGGGCAGAATCCAGAGACCACCGGTGGCCATCGCCATGGCGAGATAGCCCGGCACGGTGAAGCCGTTATGCCAGCGCGGGATGGTCTTCAGGCTCTGATAGATCATCGCCGTGCAATAGACCGTGATCAGCGCCAGTATGGCGGCAACGGCTCCGGCCAGTATCCACGGACCATCGTTACGGCCCAGCAGCACCCATCCGGCGGCAAACAGCCCTGCCGGGATATAGGTCAGGATGGCGAGCAGACCCTCGCGGGAGAGCCAGGAGCTGCGCCACTGGCTCATCGCCCGCCAGGCCCGCTCCGGGTGTCCGAGATGGAAGGTGGAGCTCAGCAGCCCGGCTGTAATGAGGCCGAGGGCGAGCGGGAAGCCGATCCAGCCGATCAGAGGGTTGGCATCGCCAGTGAGGGCGGCATGTAGCGCAAGCCAGACCAGCAGGCCGTAACCGGCGCCGGAGGCGGTGGTGAAGAAGATAACGGAAAGGGCGGGATGCATCTTGCGGGCCTCAGCGGGAAAGCATGGTGTCGAGCCAGCCGAGCAGGCCGCTGGCGCCGGTGGTTGTTTCCGTCGCGGAATTCAGCGAGGGAACCCGTTGGGCAAGATCCGCGAGCCGTTCAGGCGCACCGAATTCATCGGCCTTGTTCCGGCGCGGGCGCGGCGGCAGATAGCGGTTCACCGGCTTGTAGCCCATCTCCGGCATCAGCTCGTAACCCTCACGCTCGGCCACCAGTTTCGATACATCGGAGTCCGGATCGCCGAGATCGCCAAAATGCCGGGCGCTGGCGGGACAGGTGGAAACGCAAGCCGGAACCCGGTCCTGTTCTTCAAGGTTCTCGTTATAGATCTTGTCGACGCAGAGGGTGCATTTCTTCATCACCCCCTCGGTTTTGTCGTATTCCCGTGCGCCATAGGGGCAGGCCCAGGAGCAGAGCTTGCAGCCGATGCAGAGATCCGCATTGACCAGAACGATGCCGTCCTCGGCCCGCTTGTAGGAGGCACCGGTCGGACAGACCGTGACGCAGTCGGGTGTCTCGCAATGCAGGCAGGAGCGCGGGAAATGCACCGTGCGGGCGTCTTCGCCTTCTCCGGCCTCAAAGGTATGGATGCGGTTGAACCAGACACCCCAGGCACCTTCGTCGCCATCTTCGGTGGCATCGTCGCTATAGGCGTTCCAGTCCGTCAGCGGTGCCGAATGGCCGCTGGTGTTCCATTCCTTGCAGTTCACGGCGCAGGCATGGCAGCCGACGCAGATATCGAGATCGATGACGAGGCCGAGT
This sequence comes from uncultured Nisaea sp., assembly GCF_963974195.1. Lineage (NCBI taxonomy): Bacteria > Pseudomonadati > Pseudomonadota > Alphaproteobacteria > Rhodospirillales > Thalassobaculaceae > Nisaea > uncultured Nisaea sp. The sequence continues at coordinate 112,710 of NZ_CAXBDC010000001.1, read as the reverse complement.
TTCTTGCCTCCGGCCGAGGCGGGTAGGGCTGTCGGAAGAGACGTCATTGGCCGCGCCTCCCCTTGTACTGGAGCGGCCCTTTCGGACGCTCCACCGTCGGCGCAGTCTTCAGGACCGGGAATTGCGGTTCCGAAACCGTCTCCGGCCGGTTATCTGCCGCTTTCTCGATCCGGACCCGAAGATCGTACCAGGCGGCCTGACCGGTGACCGGGTCCGCATTGGCATAGCGGTAGCCGTCCTTGCGCGCGGGCAGCAGCTCGGAAATCACGTGGTTCAGCAGGAAACCCTTGGTCGCTTCCGGCGCATCCTTGCCGAGGTTCCAGGCGCCACGGCGCTTGCCGATGGCGTTCCAGGTCCAAGCGGTGTCCGGGTTGACGCCTTCCATCAGTTTGACCGGCACCTTGATCTGGCCGTGATGGGAGGTGACATAGACCCAGTCTCCGTCCGCAATACCGAGCTTCTCGCCCTGCTCCCGGTTCATGAAGAGCGGGTTCTTGCCATGTAACTGGCGCAACCAGGCGTTCTGGCTGCCCCAGGAATGATACATCGCCGCCGGGCGCTGGGTGATCGCGTGCATCGGAAAGCTGTCGGTATCGACCTGGCTTTCCTCGAACGGCTGGTACCAGATCGGCAGGGGATCGAAATAGCGTTTGATCCGCTCCCGGTCCTTTTCCGGCGGCTGGTTGGCGCCATGCCCCTCGGCCGCCAGCCGGAACTGCTGCAGCGGCTCCACATAGAGCTGCATGATAATCTGGTTCGGCGCGCCAATGAACCCGAGGCGCGTTGCGGTTTCCAGATAGGTCTTGTTGGCGTGCTTGTAATACCGCTCTTCCGGCTTGAACTCGTGCCGCCAGAAGCATTCGTTCTCAACATAGCGCTTGAGCTGGTCCGGGTTCGGCGCACCCTTGCCGCCTTCTGTGCCGTCCGCGCCGCGCCAGCCCGCAAGCGGGCCGATGCCCGGTGCGCGCTCGTGGTTGGCGATATAATCGGGATAGCCGCCCGGATATTTCGCCGAGCCGTCCTCATGCGTCAGACCCGGCAGGCCGAGGCGGACGCCGAGATCTATCAGGACTTCCTGGAACGGCCGCACGTCCCGGTCCGGTGCCACGACAGGTTGGCGGATAGAGTCCGCCGCACCGTCCGCATCGCAGATCGGCCGGTCCAGCAGGGAGATGCAGTCCCAGCGCTCCAGGTAGGTGGTGTCCGGCAGGATCAGATCGGCGTAGGCCACCATCTCGGAGGCATAGGCGTCGGAATAGATGATCTTCGGAATACGGTATGCGTCGGTTTCCGGATCCTTGTCCGTCAGCTTCTCCATCGTGCCCTTGGAATTCATCGTCGAATTCCAGCTCATGTTCGCCATGTACATGAACAGGGTGTCGATCGGGTACGGGTCCTGCGCCCAGGCATTGTGGATGACCATGTGCATCATGCCGTGCACGGCCATCGGCGCATCCCAGGAGAAGGCCTTGTCGATCCGGGCCGGGTTGCCGGCATCGTCCACGAGGAGGTCTTCCGGACCCATCGGGAAGCCGAGCGGTGGGCCTGCCATGGGCGTGCCGGGCTTGATCTGTTCAGCGCGGCCCACAGGCTTCAGCGGTGGCGGGGCCGGGCGCGGGAAGGGCGGCTTGTAGCGGAAGCCACCCGGGCAATCGATGCTGCCCAGCAACATCTGCAGCATGTGCAGGGCGCGGCAGGTATGGAATCCGTTGGAATGGGCGGAAATCCCGCGCATGGCATGCATGGCGACGGGACGGCCGATCATCTTCTCGTGCCGGCGCCCGGCCCAGTCGGTCCAGGGCACGTCGAGGGTGATTTCCTGCTCGAAGGCGGCATGGGCGATCTCGGCGGCGAGCCGCTTGATCGTCGCTGCGTCGAGACCGGTCTGTGCGGCAACGGCGTCCGGTGCATAGGACGGATCGAGATAGCGCTCTGCCAGCAGCTTGAAGGACGGCACGGCTTTCCGCCCGTCCGGCAGGACATGCTCTCCGGCGAGATCCGGGGCAATGTCGGCTTCCAGTGCGGAGACCACCTTGCCGCAGCTCTTGTCGAAGGCGAGCGGGCGGCCCTCGGCGTCGCGGGCGAACAGGCCGTGATCGGCCGCGCCCGGATCCTGGATCACCAGCCAGGGCGCGTTCGTGTAGCGTACCAGGTATTGCAGATCGACCTTACCGGCGCGCAGCAGCTCATGCACCAGCGCCAGAATGAACAGTCCGTCCGTGCCGGGCCGGATACCGACCCACTCATCCGCGATGGCGGAATAGCCGGTCTTCACCGGATTGACGGAGACGAACTTGGCGCCACGGGTCTTGATCTGCCCGAGGCCCATCTTGATCGGGTTCGAATCATGATCCTCGGCGACGCCGAACATCATGAAATATTTGGTGTGCTCCCAGTCCGGCTCGCCGAACTCCCAGAAGGAGCCGCCGATGGAATATAGCCCTGCCGCCGCCATGTTGACGGAACAGAACCCGCCATGCGCCGCGTGGTTCGGCGTGCCGAACTGGCTCGCCCACCAGCCGGTCAGCGACTGGGACTGGTCGCGGCCGGTGAAGAAAGCGAGCTTCTTGGGATCGCTCTTGCGGATGTCGCCGAGCCATTCGGCGGCAGTCGCAAGGGCTTCTTCCCACTCGATTTCCTTGAACTCGCCACTGCCGCGCTCTCCGACCCGTTTCATCGGCTTGGTCAGCCGCGCCGGGGAGTAATGCTGCATGATCCCGGCGGAACCCTTGGCACACAGCACACCCTTGTTCACCGGGTGATTCTTGTTGCCCTCGATGTAACGGATAGTGCCGTCTCGCAAGTGCACTTTGATGCCGCAGCGGCAGGCACACATGTAACAGGTCGTGAACTTGGTCTCGTCGGAAATGGTTGGCGACGTATCGACTGTTTCAACCACCGTCTCGAACGGGTTGATGTTCATTATCTCTCCGGGGCGGGCAGGCCTGAACGGCTCAAAGGCTTATTAATTGCCGAGACAATAGCAGGGCCTGTCCGAAAAAGTCAGGATCGTAACAAGACTTTTTCTTCGATCCGGAATTAGTGGTCGATTTAACTCTGTCCGGGCGAACTCAGGTGACGGCGTCGATCTGCTCGTCGGAGAGGTTGCCGGGGACAATGGTGATCGGAACGCGCATCCGTCCGGCACCCTTGCCGGCCATGTATGTGACCAGCGGTCCCGGGCTCTCTCCCTGGGTATTCGCGCCCAGAACCAGCACGGAAATGCTCGGCTCCTCGTCGATCAGGTTGAGCAGCTCATCCCTGGTCGAGCCTTCCCGGACATAGATGATCGGGATCTGGCCGGAGATTTCGACCACTTGCTCGGAGAGTGTGCCGAGAAGGGCTTCCGCATCCTCCCGGGCTTCCTCGCGCATGATTTCACCGACACCCATCCAGTGCTGGAATTCCTGCGGTTCTATCGCGCGGAACAGGGCCACATGACCGCCGCTGTGGCGGGCACGGCGACAGGCAAAGCGCAAGGCGATCTGCATCTCCTCGCTGTCATCGACAACGACAAGGAAAACCCGGGGCTTCGATCCGTCCGTCAATTGGCTCATGCGCGTTCTGTCCGTTCTGCCAACACTGGTTCAGACTTTACGGAAAACCGCGGCGGCAAGCCAGCCCGCGGCGACAGCGATCAGGATTGCCGCCAATCCGTAAGTCGCCGAACTCTTGTGGGCGAAGTCATAGACCTCGGCACCGATACCGACTTTTTCGACCAGCAACGGTGTTGTCTGGGCATGTACGACACGGCCGTCTCGGATCAGATAGACGACGGCTGTATAGGTGCCGGTGGCAAGATTGGCCGGGAAATGCACCTGTGTCCGAAACAGCTTGCCGGCGATCACGGTAACGCGGCCCGGCTCGCTGGCATAAAGGCCCTGCACCTGTTTGCGCCGGATCAGAGCTTTCCGGAAGGTGGCCTCGTCTTCGGGCGGCACGCTTTGCTCGCCTCTCGCAGCGAGCAGTCTGAGATTGTCCGCGCCGATCTGTTGCCGTGCCAGAACTTCCGGCGCGGCTATTTTCTCCAGCGGCCGGTTGGAGGCGACGGTGTAGAAATTCGGAGCGCTTTTGAATTCCACGCTGCGGGTATTCATCCAGATCCCGGCAACGCGCTGCTTGCGCCGTACAGTGATCGACTCGCGCGGGCCGGAAACCGTGATGACAATGTCGCCATCATCGTCGACGGAGCCGAACAGAAGCAGATCGGCGCCTGTGAAGCCGGTGGTGATATCGACCCGGTGGCTGGATAGATCCGCGATCAGGTCCTGCGCATTTACCTTTTCTCCCGCGAGAAAGAGCAGGGCGATGATAACCGGCGCCAGCAGGCGGTGGGATGGGAAGAGCTGCATCGGACTAACCATTGTGCGACACGACAATGGAGTAGATGTCGTCCGGTGTTATGACCAGATCGAACGCAAGTTTCAGGCAAACAGCGACAACCATCAGGGCAAGCAGCCCCCGGAGTTGCTCGCCCTTGAGCTTGACCGCGAACTGGCTGCCGAACTGGGCACCGACAACAGCACCGATCAGCAGCAGGATGGCGAGCACGACATCGACGGTTTGCGTCGAGATGGATTGCAGGAACGTCACGTTGGCGGTCACGAAGATGATCTGCAGCAGCGATGTGCCGACCACCATGGAGGTTCGCATCCCCAGCATGTAGATCATCGCCGGCACCATGATGAAGCCGCCGCCGACACCCATGATGGCGGAGAGCACGCCGACAAAGAACCCGATCCCGAGCGGCAGCAGGGCACTGATATAGAGCTTCGATTTGCGAAACCGCATCTTCAGCGGCAGGCCATGCATCCAGGTATGCTGGTGCAATTTCCGGCGGCGTGCGCCGCTCTGCCGGACCTGCAGGATCGTGCGGACGCTTTCCAGCAGCATCAGGCTGCCGATCACACCAAGGAAAACGACATAGCAGAGCTTAATAACCAGATCGATCTGGCCGAGGCTTTCCAGAAACTTGAACAGCAGAACGCCGAGGCTGGAGCCAATAATGCCGCCACCGAGCAGGACGAGGCCCATCGTGAAGTCGAGATTTCCGCGCCGCCAGTGGGCGATGACCCCGGAAACCGAGCTGGCGACGATCTGATTGGCGCCGGTGCTGACGGCAACAGGGGCCGGAACACCGATGAAAATCAGGATGGGAGTCATAAGGAACCCGCCGCCGACACCAAAGAGGCCGGACAGGAAGCCGACGGCACCGCCCATCGCCAGAATGGTCAGGACGTTTACCGACATCTCTGCAATGGGCAGGTAGATGTACATGGGCCCCGCAGGGAGGATCAGGAATGAACCAGGTACCGGACAGCCACAATAGCAGCCAACCGAACGATTCCCTCTTTGATAACAGAAAAGTATGTAACGGGGCCACGACTTGTTTGTAGCGGTTCTAACTATCCTGCCGGCGGGGCCCTGTGATCGTTAAATCTTCCGTCAGGTCCCGAGGATTGCCCCGATCTCGGCTTTCAGGGCAACAAACCCGGGAGCGGTTCTGATACCGGCTGCGCGCGGCCGGGGGAGGTCAATGTCGATTTCCCGGAGAATGCGGCCCGGGCGGCCGCTCATCACCAGAACCCGGTCGGAAAGAAACACCGCTTCCTCGATGTCGTGCGTTACCAGAAGCGCCGAGATGCCGCGCTCGGCCAGAAGTCCGGCCAGCCAGACTTGCATCTTTGCCCTGGTCTGCTGGTCGAGAGCCCCAAAGGGTTCGTCCAGCAGCAACAGGTCCGGCCCGCCGGCAAGCGTGCGGGCCAAAGCGGCCCGCTGCTGCATGCCGCCGGAGAGAGCTGAAGGATAGAAGCTCTCAAAGTCTTCCAATCCGACCGCGCTGATCAATTCCGCCGTAAGCGTCGCGGTCTGCTTGCGGGAAAGGGCGCGGAAACGGGCTCCGAATGCGATGTTCCGTTCCACCGTCAGCCAGGGAAACAGCGCGGGTTGCTGGAACACCATGCCGCGCCGGGGGCTGGGGCCGGTCACCGGCTCACCGTCGAATGCAATATGCCCGTCGCGGAGCGGGACAAGCCCGGCGACCAGCCGCAGCAGGGTCGATTTCCCGCAGCCGGAAGGACCGACGATCGCCAGGAAGTCACCATCCGACAAAGAGAACCCGGCCGACCCAACCGCATGAACCGCCGTTGCCTCCGCCGCGCCAAAATGATGCTGGACGTTTTCCAGGTTTAGTTTCGCCACGATACGCAGTCCGTCCTTTTGGATTGGTGCTCGGCGCAAGAATGCTTTATTCGAAGCCTATAGTTAATGGGGCGCTGGAATATATTGTCTCTTGTGTCTGTTCTCGCACAGAGCACGTTTCAAATATGTCATTGAGTGCGTATCATAGGTTGAAGTTTCGGCGATTGTGCCGAAGGAGTCCTGAGCCATGTTAAGCGCTATCCTGCGGGCCATCGGCCTGTTCTCGAAAGACGAAAGACGTCAGTACGAACGCTATCCGGTCACCTCGCCCCTGGAGGTGACGGTGGAAGGCGTGGCGCATAGCTGCATCGTCGATAATGTTTCGGTCGGTGGTCTCCGGCTGGAGCCGCCAGTGGATGCGGTGCCCGGTGCTGAATTGACGATCCGGCATTCGGAATCGGGGCTCAATCTCACCGGACGGCTGATCGGCAACGATGCCACGGGCTCGCGTATCAGCTTCAATTCGGAGGAAGCCGGGGCGGTGGTCTCCGTCTGGGTGCGAATGATGCACGAGCAGCAAAGCGAGGCTCAGGCGCGCGCGGAGTGAACGGTTTGCGCTCCCTGGCGCGGAACAGCTAGTCCGCGGCGAGGTTTGAAAAGACCCTGCCAGCAACCTGATCGGGGCTTATTTCCACCATCCTTTCACTGCCGTACCGTAGTTCTCCGTAGGGAGTGATCGCGTCGATCCTGCTGTCCTCCATCATGGGAGGGGAGCCGCCGAACAGGCCGACTGACTGGACGCCAGTTGCAGCAGCCAGATTGAGAAACCCTGTATCATTGCCGACGGCCAGATCCGTCGCGGCGATGACAGCACCAGTTTCGAAAATCGGCAGGGTCAGAACGGGAACGATCCAGTCCGGCCGCCCGAAGCGTGTCTGCAAGCGGTCCGCAATATCGGATTCTCCGGGGCCGCCGATCAGGAAGATCGTCCCGCCGGTCTCCCGCCGCACCCGGTCGGCAAGCGCGCCGAAATTATCGGCACCCCATTGTTTGAAAGCCTCACTGGCGCCGATGATAAAGCTGAACCATGGCCGGGGCAGGGATGCGTATTGTTGCCGCGTTTCCTCCAGCATTGGTGCGGGAACCTGGATCTGCGGCATGCTCTCAAGCTTTGGTACGGAGTGGTTCAGCAGAAGCTGATTTGCCTTTTCAATCGCGGTAAAATTCTTGGCGTTCCGCGAGAGACTGTGCTGCGAGGTCAGGAAGGCGTCCTGCCAGCCGATGCCATATCCAGCCCTCTCCTTGATTCCCGCACGCCAGGTGGCGAGCCCGTATCGAGGGGAGGTGTGCAGGATCCAGACACTTGTGAAATCGTAGGGCCGGAGCGCGGCACCCAAGAGGAAGCCGCCGAGTGGCCCGCGATCCCGCTTCTCGTCCAGCCACAGCACATCCCGCACGCAATCCATATGCTGGAAGAGCGAGTCCGCCCGCGAGCGTTTCTTGGTCAGCAGTGTGACCGTCTTTTCCTTGGTCTGCGCGGCAATGCTTTTCAGGTGCGGGAGATGCCAGATCGCGTCGCCGATGCCGGGCAGCGGCTGGATGACGAGCGTACCGCCAATGGGGCGTGGGTTGGCTCCGGCGGTTTCAGCTTCCACGTCTCACGGCTCCCGAACTGGCTGCGCTTGCGGTCAGGTCCCGGCTACACCACAATGCGCCTCGTTGTCACAAGCTTTTCCGATATTTGGATGATCAGACTTTATCAAACCATGGCAGGCGCGCGCCACGGCGGCGCCGAAGTGTTTTTCGAACGGCTGACATCCGCCATGGCAAAGCCTGAGCGCGGCACGGCCGTGACACAGCGCGTGGCAATCCGCCGGGATGAGCGCCGGGCGGATATTATGCGCGCGGCGGGAGTCGATTTCACCGAGTACGGTTTTGGCGGGGCGCTTGATTTCCTGACGCCGTGGCGGCTGAAAAAGGATATCCGCTCCTTCGCACCGGATGTCGTGCTGGCCTGGATGAACCGGGCCGCCTCGAAAACCCCTCCGGGCGACTATATCCGGGCGGGCCGGATCGGTGGTTATTACGACATCAAATATTATCGCGGCTTCGATCATCTGATCTGCAACGCGCCGGGTCTGATCGATCATGTGACGGGGCAGGGCTGGCCGGCAGAGCGGGCGCATTACCTGCCGAATTTTGTCGATGCGGCGCCGGGCAAGGTTCTTGACCGCACCGCGCTTGGAACTCCGAAGGACGCGCCTCTGCTTCTCGCTCTCGGCCGGTTGCATAGAAACAAGGCGTTTGATGTCCTGATCCGGGCTCTTTCCAGGGTGCCTGATGCGCATCTCTGGATCGCCGGAACGGGTCCGGAAGAGGCGGCGCTGAAGGCGCTTGCAGCAGAGCTTGGTGTCGGCGCGCGCGTTGTCTTTCTTGGCTGGCGGGACGATACGGCGGACCTCTTGGCCACCGCCGACATTCTGGTCTGTTCCAGTCGGGTCGAAGGACTTGGAAATGTCGTCATCGAAGCCTGGGCGCGGGACCGCCCGGTGGTGGCCGCGCGGAGCGAGGGGCCGGTGCATTTGATCCGCCATGGCGAGACCGGTCTGCTGGCCGATCTTGAAGATGCGGACGGGTTGGCCGCTCAGTTGAGAACGGTGATTGCCGACACGACGCTGGCCGCCTCACTCGTTGCCGCGGGACGCGCCGAATATGAAGCTAAATTCAGCGAAGACACGGTGGTGCGCCAGTATCTGGAATTGCTCTCGTCATTCCGGCGCTAGTACGACTCATTTCAGGTGAATTTGCGGAACAGTTTCGTTCTGTCGAAGAGCTGCTCGAGCGTCTTCATCCGGTCCCGGGTCTCCTCCCAGCGCTCTGTCTGCACGGCGGCGATCAGAGCTTCCAGAATGAACATAATGACGACCGAGCTGTCCCAGGCCGACGGCGCCTCGATCCTGGCGCGGAAGCCGTGGCTGGCATGTTTCGCGGCGGGTGAGCCCCACTGATCCGTGAACAGCACGAGCTGTGCCCCCTGTTCGGTCGCCATTTCGGCGAGCCGGTGGGTGTCGTGCTCGTAGCGCCGGATGTCGAACGCCACCAGCACGTCTCCTTCCGTCATGTTCAGCACATAGTGCGGCCAGGTGTTTGAATTTGGCGGGATCAGCGTCACCCGGTCGCGAATAACCTGCATGTGGGTAAAGAGATAATCCGCCATGGAACGGCTGATGCGGCCGCCGACGACATAGATGTTGCGGGCCGGGTCGGCGAGCAGATCGACGACCGCATCGAAATCCTCGAGATCCAGTTGCTGCAGCGTCTGGCGCAGATTGTCCGTCACCGCGTCGGCAAAGCGGTTCAGGATATGGGTGTCCGGCGCGTTCGCGGCCCAGCTGTCGTGCTTGGTTATGGGGCTGGAGAGCGTTGCTTCCAGTTCGGTCCGGAGGGCGGTCTGCAATTCCGGAAAGCCGCCATATCCCAACTTCCGGGCCATCCGGGCGACGGTGGGAGCGGATACTTCCGCCGTTTCAGCCAGTGCGGTGATCGTGCCGAGGCCGGAGACAGGGTAGTTATCGAGGATCACATTACTCAGTTTGCGCTCCGCATGCGTGAGCGTTTCAAACAGGCGGCTGATGCGCTCCGCGACAGTCCCTGCTGAGATTTCCGACATTTGATCCTCCCGGCTGGCGCTTTGACGCCATTCTTTGCTCTGAAAATAATGCTACATTCTGAATTTCAGAGAAGAAGAATTTTCAGAATTATTCTTGACTGCCTGATCAAAGCTGAAAAGATGCCTGCAAGAGGCAGGGAGAATACGAGTGGCGACGATGGCTCAGCCAATGTCCGGTGCATCCGCTTGGGGTGATCCGGTACGGGTAACCAATGAGAGCGGGCGCGGGCCGGCGATCATTGTCTGCGAGCACGCCTCGAATTTTATTCCCCCCGAATTGAACGATCTCGGTCTTGGCGCGGATGTCTGCGAAAGCCACGTGGCCTGGGATCCCGGCGCTCTGGCGGTGGCATCGATTATTGCGACAACGCTGGATTGCCCGATGGTGGCCGCTTCTATCTCTCGGCTTGTTTATGACTGCAATCGTCCGCCGAGCGCCGCAAGCGCGATGCCGCCGGTCAGCGAAATCTTCCCGATTCCCGGTAATCAGAACCTTTCGGACGATGCACGGTCGGAGCGTGTGGAACGGGTCTATAATCCCTTTCATGCTGCGGTCGGCTCGGTGATCGAGAAACGTGTCGCGGCTGGTGTATCGCCCGCCATCGTCACCATTCATTCCTTTACACCGACCTATCACGGCGCCGGGCGGCCATTCGAAATCGGTATTCTGCACGACGAAGACACCCGGCTTGCCGATGCCATGCTCGACAGAGCCGGGGCTTTCGAAGGCCTGGATGTGCGGCGGAACGAGCCATACGGTCCGGAGGATGGGGTAACCCACACATTGCAGAAGCACGCGCTGCCGCGCGGCCTGCTCAATGTGATGATTGAAATCCGGAACGATGTGATCCGCCAGCCGTCGGAGCAGACGGCGATGGCACGAGTCTTCTCGGACGTGATCCGGGATGCGATCGGCTGCTGTACCGCTCCGGTCTCTCACAAGGCGCAAGAGGTCGGGGATGCCTAAAGCGATACGGCTTTATGTCAGGTATGTGGAGAAGGTGAACCGGGCTATCGGCCGGTGCGCGATGTATCTGATCTTCGCGATGCTGGGCGTGTTGCTCTATTCGTCCTTCTCGAAGACCGTCTTCCTGCCTGCGCACTGGACCCTTGAGACCGCCCAGTTCCTGATGGTGGCCTACTACCTTCTCGGCGGCAGCTATTCCATGCAGCTCGGTGATCATGTCCGGATGGATCTGCTGTACACCACCTGGAAGCCGCGCACCCGGTCCCTGGTCGACTCGGTTACCGTGCTGTTCCTGATCTTCTATCTCTGCCTGCTGCTTTATGGAGGCTATTCCTCGACCTCCTACGCGATTGAATATGGCGAGCAGAGCTATTCCGCCTGGGCGCCCTACATGGCGCCGGTGAAAGTCGTCATGACCTTCGGCGTCTTCATGATGCTGTTGCAGGCAGTGGCGACACTCTTCAAGGATATTGCCGCCGCACGCGGGGAGGAGCTCTGATGAGCTACGAGCTGATCGCCCTCCTGATGTTCTCCTCGATGATGCTGTTGCTCCTGACGGGGCAGCGGGTTTTCGGGGCCATCGGTTTCGTTGCTTCCGCCGCCGCCCTCCTGATGTGGGGCGATGGCGGCTCGGAAATGGCCTTCAGCGCGGCCATGAAGCTGATGAAATGGTATCCGCTGCTGACCCTGCCGCTGTTCGTCTATATGGGCTACATGCTGTCGGAATCGCGGATCGCCGACGATCTCTACCGGATGTTCCATGTCTGGATGGGGCCTTTGAATGGCGGTCTCGCCATCGGCACTATCCTGCTGATGGTCGCGGTCTCCGCCATGAACGGCCTCTCCGTCGCGGGCATGGCCATCGGCGCCAGCATCGCGCTGCCGGAACTGCTCCGGCGCGGCTATGACAAGATCATGGTGACGGGGGTGATCCAGGCGGGGAGTTCGCTTGGTATTCTGGTGCCTCCGAGTGTTGTGCTCGTGCTCTATGGCATGATCGCCCGCCAGCCGGTCAGCCAGCTCTGGCTCGCCGGTGCCCTTCCGGGTCTGATGATGGCCGGCATGTTCATCGCCTATATCGTCATTCGCTGCTGGTTTCAGCCCAACCTCGGTCCGTCCCTCAGCAAGGAAGAGCGCGAGGAGATCACCTGGGCGGAGAAGTTCCGGCTGTTGCAGGCGGGTATCCTGCCGCTGTTCATCTTCTTCTCCATGACCGGCCTGTTCCTGCTGGGCGTGACATCCCTGGTCGAGAGCGCTGCCGTTGGCGCCACCGCTGCCACGCTGGCCGCTTTGGTGAAGCGCCGTCTGACTGCACATGTCATGGAAGAAACCCTGCGCAAGACGCTCGGCATCAGCTGCATGTTCATGTGGATCATCCTGGCCGCACTCTGCTTCGGCTCGGTGTTCGACGGTCTGGGCGCGGTGAAAGCCATCGAGGGCTTCTTTATCGGCAAGCTCGGGCTTACCCCGTGGGAAGTCCTTATCCTGATGCAGCTCTCCTTCATCCTGATGGGTATGTTCCTGGACGACACCGCGATGCTGGTCATCGTCGCGCCGCTCTATGTGCCGCTGGTGAAGGTGCTGGGTTTCGATCTGGTCTGGTACGGCGTGCTCTACACGATCACCTGCCAGATCGCCTATATGACGCCGCCTTTTGGCTACAATCTCTTCCTGATGCGCGCCATGGCGCCGCCGGAGGTCACGCTGTCGGACATCTACCGGTCCATCGGCCCCTTCGTGCTGGTCATGACATTGGCGCTTATCTTGGTCATGATCTTCCCTGAGATCGCGCTTTGGTTGCCGAAGACCTTTTATGGTCGCTAGCAGCCGGGTGGCGATGCAAAAGAAAATAAAGTGGGGAAGGAAGGCGCGACGCGCCACAACAGGGAGATGCGACGGTTGGTTTCAGCCGATGCATCGGGGCAACGGGTTCAAATGAACCCCATCAAAGAGGGAAATTGGTGAGATGAAGAACAGACGCGATTTTCTGAAGACGGCTGCCGTCGCGACGGCGGGGGCCGGCGCCACGACACTGAGTGCGCCTTACGTTCAGGCCGCCACCAACAAGACCATCAAGTGGCGCCTGCAGACCTATGCAGGCCCGGCCCTTGCCGAGCATGTGATCAAGCCGTCCATCGACGCTTTCAACAAGGTCGCCAACGGCGAGATGGAAATCGAACTCTATTTCGCCGACCAGCTGGTCCCGACGGGCGAGCTGTTCCGGGCCATGCAGCGCGGCACCATCGACGCGGTGCAGAGCGATGACGATTCCATCGCGGCTCCGGTCGATATCTCGGTGTTCGGCGGCTATTTCCCGTTCGCCACCCGCTACAGCCTCGACGTGCCGGTGCTGTTCGAGCAGTACGGCCTGAAGGAGATCTGGGAAGAAGCCTATGGTGAGGTCGATGGCGTGACCTGGCTCAGCGCCGGCGCCTGGGACCCCTGCCACTTCAACACGGTCGATCCGATCAACAAGCTGGATGACCTTAAAGGCAAGCGGATCTTCACCTTCCCGACCGCTGGCAAGTTCCTGTCCCGCTTCGGCGTGGTGCCGGTCACCCTGCCGTGGGAAGACATCGAGGTCGCGGTGCAGACCGGTGAGCTCGACGGTATTGCCTGGTCCGGCATTACCGAGGATTACACCGTCGGCTGGGCGGATGTGACCAACTACTTCCTGACCAACAACATCTCTGGCGCCTGGTGTGGTTCCTACTTCGCCAATTCCGAACGCTGGGACGAACTGCCGGAGCATCTGAAAACCCTGTTCCGGCTCTGCATGGACAGCTCGCACTATTATCGCCAGCACTGGTACTGGGGCGGTGAAGCCAAGCTGCGTGTCAACGGCACCAAGCTGAAGCTGACCTCCATCGACGATGCCGAATGGAAGACGGTCGAGGATGAGGCCGAGAAGTTCTGGGAGGAAATCGCCGACCGGACTCCGCGCACGAAGAAGGTGGTCGAGATCTTCAAGCAATATGCGGCGGATATGAAAAAGGCCGGCAAGCCGTATCGCTATAGCTAAGACCTGACTCCCTTTTTGAGGGAGTTATGAATGCCGGCCGCCTGGCACCCTGAAACGGGGATCTGGCGGCCGGATTTCGTCCGGGCCGTTCAGGGCCGGACGCTGATAGATGACAGGCACCGGGATCATCCCCGAACACAGGAATGATGGGTTATCGGCATGGCAGGCAAACTCACCCTTGAGGAGCTGCGCGCGGCGGTCGCGAGCGGCGAAATTGACACAGTGCTCGCGGCGCAGATCGACATGCAGGGCCGGCTGATGGGCAAACGCTTCCATGCCGAGTTCTTCTGCGAAAGCGCCTACAAGGAGACCCACAGCTGCAACTATCTCCAGGCGACCGATATGGAGATGAACACGGTCGAGGGCTTCAAGGCGACGAGCTGGCAGGCGGGTTACGGCGACTACACGATGAAACCGGACCTTTCCACGCTGCGCCGCATTCCCTGGTTGGAAGGCACGGCGCTGGTGCTCTGCGACATGCTCGACCATCACACCCACGAGGAAGTGCCGCATTCCCCGCGCGCGATCCTGAAGAAGCAGGTGGCCCGGCTGGAAGCGATGGGCATGAAAGCCTTCATGGCGACCGAGCTGGAATTCTTCCTGTTCAAGCAGAGCTACGAGGAAGCGCACGCCCAGGGCTACCGCAATCTCGATGTCATCAGCCCCTATAACGAGGATTACCACATCTTCCAGACCACCAAGGAAGAGGGGGTGATGCGGGCCATCCGCAACGGTCTGAACGGCGCAGACATCCCGGTGGAAAATTCCAAGGGTGAGGCCGACGCGGGCCAGGAAGAGATCAATGTCCGTTATGCCGAGGCGCTCACCATGGCGGACCGGCATGTGCTGATCAAAAACGGTTGCAAGGAAATCGCCTGGGCCAAGGGGCATGCGATCAGCTTCCTCGCCAAGTGGCATTACGACTATGCGGGCAATTCCTCGCACGTTCACCAGTCGCTCTGGTCGCTCGACGGCACGCCGCTGTTCTTCGATCCGGATGCCAAATACGGCATGTCGGAGCTGATGCAGAACTATGTCGCCGGGCTGCTTGCCCATGCCGACGAGATCACCGGTTTCCTCGCGCCCTACATCAATTCCTACAAGCGCTTCGTGGCCGGCACCTTCGCGCCGACCAAGTCTGTCTGGTCCATGGATAACCGCACGGCCGGCTTCCGGGTCTGCGGTGATGGCACCAAGGCGGTGCGTGTCGAGTGCCGGATTGGCGGCGCCGATCTCAACCCCTATCTCGCCATGGCGGCCCTGCTTGCGGCGGGCATTGACGGGATCGAGAAGAAGATGGCACTGGAGCCGGAATTCAAGGGCGATGCCTATGGCGGAACGGATGTCCGCGAGATCCCGGCAACGCTGCGGGAAGCAACCACGGCGCTCGATGGATCCACAATGTTGCGGTCGGCCTTCGGCGACGAGGTGATCGACCATTATGTGCATGCTGCCCGGTGGGAGCAGATTGAATATGACCGCCGCGTCACTGACTGGGAAGTCAATCGCGGGTTTGAAAGGGCCTGACACTTCAATGACCAAGATGCTTCAGTGTATTTCGCCGATCGACGGATCCGTTTTCGCGGAACGTCCGGTGATCGAGCCGGCGGCGGCGCGCGAGATCCTCGCGGCGGCGCGGGACGCCCAGCGCGCATGGGCGGCACGGCCGCTGGCCGACCGGGTTGCGGTGGTCCGCGCCGGTGTTGCCCGGCTTGGCGAGATGCAGGCCGAGATGGTGCCGGAACTGGCCCACATGATGGGCCGCCCGGTGCGCTATGGCGGCGAATTCGGCGGCACAAACGAGCGTGCCTCCTATATGGCCGATATTGCCGAGACGGCGCTGGCGCCGATCGTGGTGGAGAACTCCGACAAGTTCGAGCGCCGCATCATGCGGGAGCCGCATGGCCTGGTCTTCGTCATCGCGCCCTGGAATTACCCCTACATGACGGCCATCAACACCGTTGCTCCGGCGCTGATCGCCGGTAACGCGGTGGCGCTGAAGCACGCGACGCAGACCCTGCTGGTCGGTGAGCGCATGGTCCGCGCTTTCGAGGAGGCGGGGTTGCCGAAGGGATTGTTCGTCAATCTCTTCCTCGATCACGGCACGACCGAGGCGCTGATCGGCACCCGCGAGTTCGATTTTATCAATTTCACCGGCTCCGTCGGGGGTGGCCGTGCCATCGAACGGGCGGCGGCGGGGACCTTTACCGGGCTCGGTCTGGAGCTTGGCGGCAAGGATCCGGGTTATGTGATGGAAGACGCCGATCTCGACGCGGCGGCGGATACGCTGATCGACGGCGCCATGTTCAATTCCGGCCAGTGCTGTTGCGGTATTGAGCGGATCTATGTGCATGAGAGCCTCTATGACGCTTTCATCGAGAAGGCCGTTGCCATTGTTTCCGGCTACAAGCTCGGCAACCCGATGGAAGAGGCAACGACGCTTGGACCGATGGCGCACAAGCGCTTCGCTGCTCTGGTGCGTGAGCAGACCAAGGAGGCTGTTGCCCTCGGTGCGACGCCGCTGATTGACCCGAAGCTGTTCCCGGAAGATGACGGCGGCGCCTATCTGATGCCGCAGATCCTGACAGGGGTTAGCCACGAGATGAGGGTGATGCGGGAAGAGAGCTTCGGGCCTGTTGTCGGCATCATGAAGGTCAAGGACGACGCGGAAGCGATCCGCCTGATGAACGACAGCGACTTCGGCCTGACCGCTTCGCTCTGGACGAAAGACACCGACCGGGCGGCGGCCATTGGCGCGCAGCTCGAGACCGGAAGCGTCTTCATGAACCGCGCCGACTATCTCGATCCCGGCCTGTGCTGGACCGGCTGCAAGGATACCGGCCGTGGCGGTGCGCTCTCCGTCATCGGTTTCCAGAACCTGACACGCCCGAAATCATACCATCTTAAGAAAGCCTGAATGCCATGAGCATCAAAGCCAACTGGAGCTACCCGACCGCGATCCGCTTCGGTGTCGGACGTATTGCCGAAATCGGCGAGGCCTGTGCCGCCGCCGGTATCAAGCGCCCGCTGCTGGTCACGGACAAGGGGCTGGCCAGCCTGCCGATCACCACGAAGACGCTCGATCTGATGGAGGCGGCCGGGCTTGGCCGCGCCATGTTCTCGGAAGTCGACCCGAACCCCAATGAGAAAAATCTCGAGGCCGGGATCAAGGTCTTCAAGGACGGCGATCATGACGGCGTCATCGCCTTTGGTGGCGGCTCCGGTCTCGATCTCGGCAAAATGGTCGCCTTCATGGCGGACCAGAAGGGCTCTGTCTGGGACTACGAGGATATCGGCGACTGGTGGACGCGTGCGGACGCCAGCAAGATCTATCCGAACGTCGCCGTGCCGACCACGGCGGGCACCGGCTCCGAAGTTGGCCGCGCCAGCGTGCTGACCAATTCGGAAACCCATGTGAAGAAGATCATCTTCCATCCGAAGGTGCTCCCCAGCGTGGTGATCTGCGATCCGGAACTGACCGTCGGTATGCCGAAACCGATCACGGCCGGCACCGGCATGGATGCTTTTGCCCACTGCCTCGAAGCCTTCTGCAGCCCGCACTATCACCCGATGAGCCAGGGCATCGCGCTCGAGGGCCTGCGGCTGGTGAAGGAGTATCTGCCGCGCGCCTATGCGGACGGCAGCGACCTTGAAGCCCGGGCCCATATGATGAGTGCGGCGGCCATGGGCGCGACCGCTTTCCAGAAGGGCCTCGGCGCCATCCACGCGCTGTCCCACCCGCTGGGCGCCGTCTACAATACCCATCACGGCACCACCAACGCCGTGGTCATGCCTCCGGTGCTGCGCTTCAATCGTCCGGCCATCGAGGACAGGCTGACCCAGGCATCGGCCTATCTTGGTATCTCCGGTGGCTTCGACGGTTTCTTCGACTACGTGCTGAAGCTGCGCGAGGACCTGGCGATCCCCGACAAGATGTCCGCCCTCGGCGTCGGCACCGACCGGATCGACGAGCTGGCAGCCATGGCCATCGATGACCCGAGCTGCGGCGGCAACCCGGTGGAGCTGACGGTCAAGAACCTGACGGAGCTGTTCAAGCAGTCGATCTGACGAATTGAACAAACATCCTTGAGCGTGAAGGCGGGTTTTGACCCGCCTTTTTCGTTTCCGGCGGCTCGTCTGCGAGGGGTTGTCTTTGGAAAATTGCGCGGATATGTAGAGTTCTCTCGATCATTCAGCGGGTAGAGCCAGTTTGCCGAGTTAACTGCCGGTCTCACCAGAACCACAATTTCCAGCGCGGCCCGTACTTGCGGTGCCGCTTATTTCGTCATGGAAGTTTCGTGTGATGGCGGTCGAGACCGGTTTGGCACGGCTGACCCGCGCCGGATTTTCCGGCCACCGCACCATCTTGTCCTAAAACCCGTTCTGTCACCGCGCCTGATCGGCACCTGTCGATACCGCTGCCCGGCGAGCTTCCCAGTGGGAAGAGCGAACCGGCATGTCCACTATTCTCAGGGCCATTTGGACCGTCACCCCGACGGTGGCCCCGCAGCCGCAGCTACATTGCAGGCGCTGCGGCGCGGTCTCGAATTTTGTTAGCAGCGGCAAAATCAGAGTGAACAGTAACGGCAAGAAACTCGATGCCTGGCTGATCTATAAGTGCGCAACGTGCGAGAGCACATGGAATCGGCCACTGCTTGAGCGCCGCCCGGTGAGCCTTCTGGAGCCGGCATATCTTCGGGCTCTGCAAGGCAACGACCAGGAACTGGCAGACAACATTGCGCTCGATATCGCCGATCTGAAACGCTGGGCCCCATGTGTCGCGGTGTTCGGTGGCACTCAGGTCAAAAAGCAAGTTGAAGAGGGTGGAAGTGGAGGCGAGGCGTTCGAGATCAGGCTCGTCGTGCGAAACCCCGTCGCAATGCGGCTCGACAGGTTTCTGGCCGAGGAATTCGGGATTGGACGTGCTCGGATACAGGCTCTCTACGATGCAGGAAAGCTCGTGATCGATCCAGGTGGGCCAAGAGTGCTGCGCCGTCCACTCCGGAATGGCACGCGGATCAGCGGGAGCAATATTCATCCCGGCCGGATAGCGGGCCGGCCGGATAGCGGGTAAGGATCCGAACGCACGACAAGGCCGGATATCAAGAGGAGATGTTGTCAGTAATCCTCGGTCAGCACCGTCAGAGGAACGGCAAGCGCTTTGGCTATCGCCTTGATCGTGCTGAGTGTTCCTTCGCGGGCGCCGCGCTCGATTTCGGAAAGATAGCTTTGGGAAATACCGGCGGCCTCCGCCAGTTCCTTCTGGGTCATGGAGCGGAATTCCCGCAGCACGCGAACGGGGCTTTCACGCGCTTCCAGCCGATCCCAGACCGCTTCCGGCAAGGCAATATCCTCGCCGCGTTCGATGGCGGCCATGGATTCCCGATAGATGCGCAAGGTTTCCGCATCCTCATCGAATTGGTTGGCGGCCATCAGGTCGAATTCTTCCTTGGAGAGGACGACCATTTGCTCGCCGGACGGTGAGGTGATGATTTGAACTTTGCTCATATCGACTAGCCCTACCGATAAATTTCGCGTCGATGCCCGGCACGCAGAATGGAAATTCCGGTGGCGCCATTGCTGAAGACGACACGATAATCACCAACCCTGAGTCGGAATACGGGCTCGCCCTGCATTGCAGTCACGTCGCCTTTTCCTGTCTCGGCATATTCGGAAATCTTGGACCGGAGCCGCTCTCGGATTTCCGGCGCCAGTTTCCTCATCTGCTTCAGCGCGGTGGCAGTGTACTGGACTTTGCTCATAACCGATATCGTTAAATGCGATTGGCGTTGTTGCCTGTATCGCTATTCGGGATATGAGAGGTTTTGAGGTGTTATTGGGAAGCCGGTCCCTGATTCACTTCCGGTGATGCAATATCCGACCGATGAAATTCAGCAGCAATTGCGCGGCCAGTGTCGTAGTGCTGCCGGAATGATCGTAATCCGGGGCGACCTCGACCAGATCCACGCCGACCACTGATCCGCGCCTGGTCAGTCCATCCAGCAGCTCCAACCCTTCGTAATAGGTGAAGCCGCCGTGGCTCGGGGTGCCGGTGCCGGGGGCGATGGAGGGATCGAAGCCGTCGATATCGATGGTGACGTAATAGCGTTTACCGGCCGGGATGCGCTCCAGCACACCCTCAATGCCAATGTTGCGGAGCTGGCGGACCGAAAGGATGTCCGAGCCCATGGCACGGGCATCTTCATAGCCCTCGCGCGCGGTCGAGGAGACGTTTCGGATGCCGATCTGGCTGAGGCCGGTGACGTAGGGGTTCTCTGCCGCCCGCCGCATCGGGTTGCCGTGGCCGCTTCGCACGCCGTGCCGCTCGTCAACGAAATCGAGATGGGCGTCGATCTGCACCAGATGGACTGGTTCCTCCTCGGAGAAGGCGTTGATGCAGGGAATGTTCACCGAGTGATCGCCGCCGAGAACGACCGGGATGGCTCCGGCCTTCAGGATCTTGCGCACGCCGAATTCGATATTGGCGTGGCTCTGTTCCGTATCAGTATGGATGATGTCCGCATCGCCCAGATCGACAATCCGCGTCGTCTCCGCGGGCAGGTAGGTGATGTCGTCCTCATGGTCGTAGGCGCCGCCATGGCCGAAGGAGAACAGGGTGGAAGCCTCCCGGATACCGCGCGGGCCGAAGCGGGCGCCGGGACGGAACTGGGTGCCGAAATCGAACGGTGCGCCGAGCACCGCGACATCCGCCTCGATGGTGTCCCAGTCCGGCTGGTAGGGATATTTGCCGAAGGTTGCGATGCCGACAAAAGGCAGGTTGAGGCGGCCCGTTTCGTATCCGTGCGATGACATGAGAGTATCCCGGCTGGTTGGAGGCGATGAGACGTGACGGTATTGCAGGCGATATTGCCGGGCGGTGCAATGATTACCCGGGGATTACCCGGGCACTGCGGCGTTTCGGGCGCCGTCGCCAAGTGTCTTGCTCATATAGAGTATCGTGCCGCCCATAAACGGCTCCCGCACCGTGGTGACATATCCAATCTTCTCGTAGAGCGTGACGTTTGTTTTGAAATCCGCATTTGTCAGCAGGGAGATTTTCGTCAGACCAGATCGTTCTGCTGTCTCTTCGGCATGCGCGAGAAGCCGGCGGCCCAGCCCCATTCCCTGACGTGCCGGAGAGACGGCGACATTTTCGATCCACAGATGATCGTCTCGCGTCATCGTCTCGATCAGCCCGGCGATCTCCCCAGCGATGCAAAGCAGGGCAAAATCATGCTCCCGTAAGGCTTGCTCATAGTCGACGCTCATCGGTTTTGGCTCGCGGCCTATAATCGGGACCCATTTCGCATAGGCGGCATGGACCAGCGCATAGATTGCCGGTACGTCTTCTGGCCGGGCCTTCCGGAAACTTGTTAAAATGTCTTCGGGCATCAGGTTCTCACAGACACGAAAATCCCGCCGACCGGGTGGCGGGCAGGGTGCAATGGTTTCTGGATAATGAATTGGTGGGGAGTGCCCAATTACCTTCGTCGTCGCGGATTCCACACGGCACACTGCTGGTTTGTGCAGCGTCGGCGTCGGGAGATGTGTGCGGCGAGGGCTGTTCTCATGACCTCATGATTATTGAGGCATTTGGCAATGTCAATTCCGGCACCTGTATTTGAGCGGAAGCGGTTTGGTTTTATGGCGCTATGGTCAGTACCGTCCCCAAGAGAGGACTCTGACCATGGCAAATATTCGGCCGGGCGGAGATGCGGCACATCTTCACCCATTCCGCTTTTCAATTGCCAAGTACGGGTAAAAAAGTCACATTCAGAATGACTTGACTAATATATGGGGACTTTGGTGGCAGCTCGAGCGCTGATACTACTGGTTTGTTTCCTTGTTTCGGCATGTGCCAACCTGCCGTTGGAAACCAGTGCGCGCGCCCAGTCGGAGCCGGCACCTCCGCCTGAACCCCGCTACTGCTACAAGACTATCGGTAAGGTTAATTGCTACAGTCAGCCTTTGGACGGCTCGGAAGCGAACCGTCTTGTCGGGTATGAAGGGCCGGCGCCGCGCCCGAATGCCGGTACCGGACCTCTTTCGCCGTAACGGCGTTCGTATCCCCAGATTAACGGAAAATTCCTTGAAACGGGTACTCCCGCCACTCCTCGCAGCATGCGCGTTCCTCAGTCTGTGTTCCGCTCCCTCTCTTGCAGCGGACAGCAAGCGTCAGACCTATGGCGAAGCCATGGACTGGTATCGCGCGCAGGCGGAAGCAGGCGATGCCAAGGCGCAGTTTTATTACGGACTGGCGCTGGAGCGCGGTGCGCAAGGCACGAAGGGCGAAGCGGACAAGGCACAGGCTGTCGAGCTGTACAAGAAGGCGGCCGAGGGAGGTTTCGCGCTCGCCCAGTATCGCCTCGGCGTGCTTTACCAGATCGGGCAGGGCGTCGACAGATCCCTTCCGCTGGCGCGCAAATGGTTCGGTGCGGCTGCCGAGGCAGGGCTGCGCGAAGCCGAGTTCAATTATGCGGTCATGCTGGAAACCGGCTCGGGCGGCAAGCGCGACCCGAAGGAAGCGGCGCGGCTTTATGAAATTTCCGCGGGCAAGGGCGTGCGTCAGGCTTTCCTGCCGCTCGGCATTCTTTATGCCCGGGGCGAAGGGGTGGATCAGGACCTCGTAGAGGCTCTGAAATGGCTCATTCTGGCCGAGCGCGCGGATGCCGAAGGTGTTGCGCCGGCCATGCGCGCGGTCCGTGGCGCGCTTGATGACAAGGGGCAGGCCGAAGCCCTGAAAGGTGCCGAAGCCTGGCGGATGACACTGCCGGAATAGGCCGCCACTTTCCAGGTTTTGACTTGTTGGCGCGCCCCGTTACGCTGTGGGCTGAATTTGCAGCATCGGGGTCAATTCCAATGATGAAATCCATTGCCGCCGCCTGTGTCGCCGCTGCTCTCGGTTGGGGCGCCGCACTCATCCCGCTGTCTGCGCATGCCGCCGACGAATCCCCTCCGGACAGGTTGACCGTACTGGACATGGTTCTGGGCACGGGCGCGATTGCGGCTGAGAACACTGCCGTAACGGTGCATTACACCGGCTGGCTGCTGGACGGAACCAAGTTCGATTCCAGCCATGACCGGAACCAGCCCTTTACCTTCACGCTCGGAGCCGGTCAGGTGATTCCCGGCTGGGACCAGGGCGTCATCGGCATGAAGGTCGGGGGCAAGCGCGAACTCACCATCCCGCCGCAACTGGCATATGGCACGCGCGGCGCAGGTAATGTGATTCCGCCGAATGCCGCCCTGCGGTTCGAAGTGGAACTGCTCTCGGTCGAGGCGGCAAAATTCCAGTCAATTGGCAATGCGGAGCTGAAGGCCTTGATGGAGCGCGGTGTTATCGTGCTCGATATCCGGCGGCCGGAGGAATGGGCGGAAACCGGAACCGTTCCCGGCGCACAGCGGCTGATGGCCTTCGGCAAGGACGGTCAGTTCGCACAATCATTTCCAAATGCCCTGGAAAAGCTGATCAAGCAGGATGACGAGGTGGTGCTGATCTGCCGTTCCGGCAGACGCTCCCTGGTATTGGCCCGGGCAATGACCGAGCAGGGCGGATATACGAAAGTTTATACCCACGAGACAGGCATGATTGGCTGGATCGAGGCCGGTAATCCGGTGGAGAAATGATGGCGTGATGACTGCGAAGACAATGCCCGGAGGGCCGCGTTTCGCGCCCTATGCCAGCGGTAAGTTCCAGATGGCCATGGGGATGGTAGCGCTCGATCTTAAAGACTGGATCGATGTCGACCATAGCCGCGCAACGGAGCTGACCGAGAAAGAACGGCTGCTTTCGGAGAAGCATGAGGCCGTCTTTGCCGACTTGCCCGGAAGCGAGGCTGCCCAGCGTGAAGTATTGATGCTTCTGCTGGATAATCTGGAACGCTGTCATCCCGGTCTGATTGCCTTCGACGAGGGCGTTGTCCATGTGGCGGAGACCGGAAAATCCTATCGTCTCTCGGACTTTGGCGATCATGCCCTCGACCTCGCCGGCCGGCTGGTGCAGGAGGATCTTTGTCTGATGACACCGGGTGAGGCGGGATACGCGCTGCATGCGGCCTCGCTCTGTTTTCCCGGGCGATGGCTGCTTGGCGAGAAGCTGGGCAAACCGATGATGGGGATTCACGAGCCGGTCTCCGGCTATGCGGAGAAACTCGGAAAACCGGTGGACCGGTTCTTCACCCATCTGAAGGCGGACAAGCCGGTATCGCGTCTCAACTGGTCGATCCTTGACGATCCCGCCCTGTTCCAGACTTCCGGCCACTCTTCGACTGTGCAGCACAGAGAGATCACGGCAGAGAATGCCGGTAAGTGTCTCTGGCTTCGCATCGAGCGGCAGACCTTGCGGCGGTTGCCGCAATCGGGCGATATCCTGTTCACCATTCGCACTTTCGTCGATCCTCTCTGTGCGCTTGAAGGGCGGCCGGATCTTGCGGCAAGTCTGCGCGGCGCGATCGCGGATATGCCCGAGGGTATGCAGCGCTACAAGAGCCTGATCCCGTTCCGCGAGGCGCTGGACGGTTATCTCGGAGCGCTGATGGAACGGGCTGCCTGAGCGGATGGATGTTGAAGCCCTGCTCGGAGAGCTGCGCAAGCCGGAAACGCTGACGATTCTTGGCCGTGCACTGGAGCCGCACCTGAAGGACGGTGCCCGGACGCTGGTCTATCCCATGCCCTATGCGGACGCGATCGGCCATCTGGCGCCGGAGCCGCACTATTTGGCCTCGCTCTACTGCGCGGAATACGACCGGATCGTGCTGCTGACGCCGCCCCGTGCCGTGCCGACGATGAAGCGCCCGCTCTACGATCTGCTGGCCCGGGATTTCGGCATGGCGG
Source organism: uncultured Nisaea sp. (assembly GCF_963974195.1). NCBI lineage: Bacteria > Pseudomonadati > Pseudomonadota > Alphaproteobacteria > Rhodospirillales > Thalassobaculaceae > Nisaea > uncultured Nisaea sp. Next base: position 88,077 of record NZ_CAXBDC010000001.1, on the reverse strand, counting down.
AAACCCAGCATGCGCCCTTGCTGCTGCTACGGGATCTCGACCGGGGGATTGTCCGGATGGGGCCGTTCGATCTCTGTCTTGTCCACACTCACAAATTTTACCGCGCCTATACGCAACACCGCGCGGCGCGAAAACCGCTGGTGCATCTCAAGCTCGACGATGAAATGCGTTCGGCGGGGGAGCGCTGGCTCGCGGGCATCGGACTGGAGCCGGGTAGCCCTTACGTGACCCTGCATATGCGGGAGGAAGGGTACGCGCATGATGCCGGTAGCGCGCCTTACGGGAAGCTGCGCACGGTTGACCCCGCCAACTTCCGGCCCGCTGTCGACTGGCTCGTCCAGGCCGGTTACACGGTTTTCCGTTTGGGGGGAGAAAACTCCGAGCCGTTCATCCATCCGTCCGGAAAAGTGATTGATCTGGCCCATGATCCGCGCGCCGAGGATTTCCTCGACATTTATCTGATGGCCACCTGCAGCTTCTCGCTGAACTGCCAGTCCGGTCCGGAAGCCCTGGCCCGCGCGTTCGGGCGCCCGAGCGTCAACACCAACTTGTTGCCGACGGTGATGAGCCATCATCTCGACAGCGATCTTTTCCTCTTCAAACCACTCTATCGCGGAGACAGCGCAACGCCGCTTTCCTATGAGGAACAGTTGTCCTGCATGCTGCCAAACCGGTTGGTGGCGGGGCCGTTACCGGATCAGGACTGGTACGCGGAACATGGCTTCCGGGCCGAGGATTGTTCCGCGGGTGATCTGTTGGCGGCGGTAGAGGAAATGCACGCCCGGCTTGGTGGCGGGCCGGCACCGGATGACGCTGCCAATGCGCGTTTCGTCGCGATGAGCAAGAGCTACGAAGAGCTGATCCGGGACAACGAAATCGCCCGTTTCCAGGGGAATGATGTTTATGCCTACGCCCACAACATGGGCACGCTTTCGGCCGCCTGGGCCGGGCTCAATCCGTGGTTTCTTGCGTGACGGAACCTGCCGGGCCCGGTTAGGCTCGGCCGATGATCGATCATGTCTCCATCGCCGTTTCTGATCTCACGCGCAGTGCGGCCTTCTATGACGCTGTGCTGGCGCGACTCGGCTTCACACGCCTCGCCGAGCGGGAACACACCATCGGTTTCGGCAAAAAATACCCGGAATTCTGGCTCAACCTCCGCCCCGGCATGGAGGCTGTCCTGGAGGGAACGGGCATCCATATCTGTCTGCGTGCCGGCTCCCGGGAAGCCGTCGACGCCTTCCATGCTGCCGCACTAACGCAGGGCGGACGCGACGATGGCGCACCGGGAGAACGACAGGCCCAGATGACCGTCTATTACGGCGCCTTCATCCGCGACCCGGACGGGAACAAGATCGAGGCGGTGACGTTTCCGCGTTAGGTCAGCGCGCGCCGGACGCTTTCATCAGCAGATTCTTCGTTTGGGGCGATTTTTCAAGGCTACGGACGAGGCGCTCGCTCCAACGGGGACCTCGTTCCATTGCGTCCTCGTAGGCCTCAACCAGTTCGCTTGGCCGGTCTTCGGCAAGGACGGCAATCAGGAGTTCGGCTTGAAGCCTGTCCTTTCGGGCCTTCAGGCTTTCGGGGCCGCCAATACGTCGATCGGCTATGATGAGCTTGTGAATGGCGAACCGTTCGGGACTCGGTACCTGCACGAGAATACCGTCGCGATAGACCGCTGCCGAGTGTATGGAATCGGCAATCAGGTAGTTCAGATAATGAAGTGATTGGGCGCTGACGCCGAGTGCGGCGAGCTCACGCAGATCTTCCTTTTCGTCGAAGGACGGCGTCAGGAATTCGACAAGGGTCTGGCTCTTGCTTTGCCGCCAGCGCCATATCTGTCCGGTGTGGAGGCTGGGGACGGGATCGAATTCGAAGTCGGCGAGGACAGTGTTGATCGAGGGCAGGACCTCTTCCCCCAGAGCGAGGGAGAGTTTTTCGAAGCTGGCGATATTGATATCGTTTGTCATCGCCGCCTGATCCAGCGTGAGGCGAAGACCCAGTTCGCCTTCATAGACACGGAAGGCGTTGGTGCCGACAAGGACTCCGCCAAGCCTGAAGGTACCCGCCCGAGCGAGCGCGGCGATCAGGCTTCCCGTTGCGCCGTCCATGCCCGCGAACCGCTCGCTGCGGAGCAGCCGCACCAAGCGTGTGCGTTCCTTGCGCCGGGCATCGCGCTGTTCTTCCAGGCGTTTGTGGTCATTTAGACGCAGCCGCAATGCATCGGTATCTTCGCCGAGATAGCGCTCTTTTATTTCGGCGCCAACCCGATATCGATCGTACCAGTATTGACGTCCGCCTCGCTTGCGCATAGTGGGCGTGCCGCGAATTTCGGATACGGCCTCGTCCATGAGGAGGGCCACGAGATCATGGTAGGCCGCGAGTGCTGTTGGCGAGTGTCTTTGGTAAATTTCAGCCATTTAATCTTGCCACACAAAATAATTCGCGTGTGGCAAATGTAGAATGTTTAACCTTGCCACACAATAATTGTTTTGTGTGGCAAGGTTTGTTCCGTCTTCAGACAGCTTCCCGCAGCAGCGACATCGAGAGGCACCGAGGCCCGCCACCGGCTTGGGTGAACATCGACAGATCCGGGTCGAGCACGGTGATGCCCTCGGCGCGCAGAGCCTCGTTGACCCGCTTCGCGCTTTTCGACGAAATCACCCGGTCATTGCCGAGGGACATGCAATTGCACTGGAGCAGCATCGCTTCCTTGTAGGTCACCGGCACCGGCTTGATGCCGTGTCCGGCGACCCATTCGACGAAATCGTCGTCCAGCACGTCGAGGCACATCAGGGCGAGGCGTTCGTTCACGGTAGCGTAGAGCAGGTCGAGATGCAGGAAATGCTCGGCGAATTTCTGGATCCGGCATTCCCAGCCTTCTGCCTGGAGCCAGGCCTGAAGCTGTTTTGCCGCCGGCTCGCAGGTGCGCTGGCCGGTATAGCCGATAACCGCGACGCCTGGCTTGATCAGGTGGATATCGCCGCCTTCAATCGGCCCGGCCGTGGCCCAGTTCCAGACCGGAATGCCGCGTTTTTCATAGAACCGGTAGGTGGTGGCGATTTCGCCCCGGCGTTGTTGGCGGTACATCTGGCCGAGGAAGACACCCCATGGCGTCATCACGGATGGATCGCGAGTATAGATCTGGTAGCTCAAAGTCGGATCGGTGTCAGCGAAATGGCAGGTGACACCGGCGCCTTCATAGGCGGCGATAAATTCCTGATAGCCGGAGAGGGCGGCAGCCTTGTCGAACGGAACGCCGTCGCGCAGGGTGGCCCGGACCACGGCATTGGCGGTGGTGTCTTCCTTGGCGACGTCGGACCACTGGAAATTATCGGGGCGGCAGAGATAGACGTCCTTGAGGACGCCATACTCGGAGGCAACGGCGAAGGCGTTCGAGCCAGGTGTCATCGAAAAATCCGGAAAAGAGTCGCGAAATGAGCTGGCAGCTTAGCCTTCCGCTTCCGCCGCCAGCAAGTCGCGAAGCTCTGTCTTCAGGATTTTGCCGTAATTGTTCTTGGTCAGGGCGGTGACCAGCCGGTATTCCTTCGGCCGTTTGAAGCGGGCGATATTATCGAGGCAAAGCGTGTCCAGCTCGGCGGTGTCGATCTGCTGTTCCGGCTGCGGCACCACGAAAGCGACGACTTCCTCTCCCCAGTCCGCATGCGGGCGGCCGACCACGGCGCATTCATAGACGCCCGGATGACGCAGCAGCACTTCCTCGATCTCGCGGGGATAGATGTTGGTGCCGCCGGAAATGATCATGTCCTTGGAGCGGTCTTTCAGGGTGACGTAGCCATCCTCGTCCATGGCACCGAGATCGCCTGTCCAGAGCCAACCGTCACGCAGGGTGCTGGCCGTTGCGTCCGGGTTCAGCCAGTAGCCGGCCATGACGATATCGCCCCGGCAGATAATCTCTCCGGTCTCCCCGTAAGGAACATCCTTGCCGTCCGTGTCCACCACGCGGACCTCGACACCGGTGCGGGCGAACCCGGCGGAAGCGAGGCGGGCGAGATAGCGCGGGTGATCCCGGTCAAGGAATGCCGACTTGGGCAGGCCGGTGATGGTCATCGGTGCTTCGCCGAGGCCGTAGATCTGCGTCAGCTTCGGGCCAAGCACATCCAGCGCCTTCAGCGTGTCTTCCAGATACATCGGCCCGCCGCCATAGACGATGGTTTTCAGATTCGCGAGATCGGCGGTGGCGGTGCCCGGGTGGTTCAGCAGACGGCTGACCATGGTCGGCGCGAAGAAGAAGCTGGCGCCGGGCCAGTGCCGGATCAGCTCCAGGCATTCCTCGACATCATAGCCGCCGCTCTGCGGCACCACGTTATTTGCCCCGCGCGCCACATGCGGCATGGCGTAGAGGCCGGAGCCGTGGCTCATCGGCGCCGCATGGATCATGCAGTCGAACTCGCTGATCTGGTCAACGTCGGCGAGATAGTTCGTGGTGGCGAACATCAGGCTGCGATGGGTGATCATCGCGCCCTTCGGTCTGCCGGTGGTGCCGGAGGTGTAGAACAGCCAGCAGAGCGCATCCGGATCGACGGTTGCGGCCGGGATTGGCGCCGCGTCGAACAGCTCCTCGAAATCCGGATCGTCGATGGCGATCAGATGCTCAAGATCGGGGGCTTCCGCCTTCACGCCAGCCAGCGTCCCGGCGACGTCCGGCGTTGCGAAACAGGCCTTGGCGCCGCTGTTATAGAGGATGAAGGCAAGTTCTTTCGGGTGCAGCTTGGCATTGATCGGCACGGCGGCGAGCCCGGCATGCCAGATGGCGTAGAGGATTTCCAGATAGAGCGGGTCGTTCTTCATGGCCAGCGCGACCCGGTCGCCTGGCATCAGGTCAAGCTCGCCCCGCAGGGCTCCTGCAAGGCGGGCGGCCCGGTCACCGAGCTCCGCATAGGTCCGGCAGACCCGCTGCCCGTAGGAAATCGCCGGCCGGTCGCCATGGATCCGCGCGACCTGCGCCAGTAAAGCTGCCTGATTCATTCTGTTCCTCCCCGCCGATCTTGCGTCGGTCGCGGGAAATCTAGCAGCAGGTCAGGCCAACTGACCAGAGCGCGGGGCGTTATCACCATTAAAAGTGGGCCAAAACTGGCACGGCTATTGCTGAGACTGAATTATCAGTTCGGGAGCGAGTGAAACGTACGGCTAACGGTCAAAGCAGGAGTAGATGATGCGTTACATTCCGAAACATGCAGACGATTACGGTTTGAGCAGCAACGACGACGCTTTCGATGCGGCGTTCCTGTTCAATGACGGCAGCGAGATGGTCGAGGTCATGGGCGGTGACTGGTCGCTGACCGAAGATGATGAGCTGTTTGAGCTGGATCTGGTGCTCGTCAACTGAACGCGGGTTACTCGGTTCCGGTAGCCAGAACGCGCCCGTAATAGCGCAGGACGTTCTCTATCTCGGCACGCCAGAGCCGCCAGGTGTGATTGCCGTCCGTCATCCGGAACTCGACCGGTATGTCGGCCTGCTTCAGCGCCTGGTACAGAGCGATATTTCCTTCATAGAGGCCGAACCCGTCATCATCCCCGACGGTGATCCAGATCGCCGGGCGCTCGTCAATTGCCATGAGTGAGGGGATATCCGAGAAAAAATTCTGCCGGTTGAACTCGGCAACGTCGAACGGCTCCCCGAACACTCCCTTGAAAAAGCCGATCTGCTGCCGGGAAACATCTTCTGCAGCTTCCAGATCCGGGAAGATCGCGGCGCTCAGACCGGCGGTCATGGCGAAACGGTCCGGATACCGGAATGCCAGCCTGAAAGCCCCGTACCCTCCCATCGACAGACCGGCAATCGCCCGCCGGGACCGGTCGCCACCAAATCCGTGGGTTCTTTCCGTCTCCGGTATCAGGTCTTCCAGCAGGGCATCTTCATAAAGCCCGTGCTTCTCCGAATTCACATACCAGCTGTTTGCGCCGTCCGGCATGACGATGGCCATGGGCGGGATGGCGTTCTGCCGGATCAGGCGCGTTGCCGTTTGTGCGATATGCCCGAGGGCCTGCCAGTCGCGTTCATGGCCGCCGAGTCCGTGCAGCAGATAGAGAACGGGCAGCCGCGCGCTTTGCGCCTCCGGCAGGAACAGCGAGTATTTCATGGGGCCGTTGAGGGCCGGGCTCTCGACGGAAAGGCTTTCCTTGAGCTCCGCGTCAGCGCTCGCCAGTGTCAGAAAAAGGGCAACAAGCGCAATGGCTGGCCGGATGAGAGTGTGACGGGCCGTCATTCTGCCGGGGACAGGGCCGCACTGGCCGGGTTTGCCGGGCTTTTTCGCTCCACCGATGCGGCGGCGCGGTTCTCAATCGCCTTGCGCCACCATTCCTTCTTGATCGCCGTTACCAGATAGGCGAACAGCACCACGACAGCGAGGCCGGTCAGGTTCACCAGTGCCCAGCTCGCCTGGTTGCGGCCAAGCTGGTCCAGCACCATGCCGCCAAGCTGCGCCAGCCACATGTTCAGCAGAAAGACCGGGAGCGCCTGCTGGCCGACCGTGCGGATCGGATGGCAGGCCTTGTGCAGCAGCAGGTGTTCGCGGCCACGCACAAGATTGACCACAATATAGGCCAGGGCCAGGAAGTGGATGAAACGGAGGATGCCGTAATCGGTCTTGGCCCGCCAGGGCAGGGTGAGCTCCCGCCAGTCGGCCAGGAACGGCAGGCTCTCTTTGTAACCGACGAAGAACCACCAATGGGAGACCGGTGCGGCAGCAACGACGAAGATGATGCAGGACGCCATCAAGGCGCGGTTGAAAGGTGGCGGAGTCAACCAGCCGCGGGAGATGGCGAAGCCGGTGAAGAACACCAGTTGCCAGCCGAACGGATTGAAGAACCACTCTATATCCGGATTGTTCGGATGCGCCGGCAGGCCTCCGTCAAGGACCCAGTTCAGGCAATAGACGGATAGGGAGAATGCGATCGCGAGCAGGGGGTGGATCCGCGCCAGGGCCATGAAGACCGGGATCATCAGCAGGGCACCCATATACATCGGCATGATGTCGAAATAGTTCGGCACATAGGTCAGCGTCAGCAGGCCGAGCAGGGCTTTTGGCGTCTCGTTGAAGAAAAAATGCAGGTTCAGACGATCGATATAGTCCGGCTCTGCGAAGGTGGCATTTCCCGCCAGCATCAGACCCGTGATCAGGAAGAAGATCAGGATGTGCGCGGTGTAGAGCTGCCAGATCCGGTACAGCACGCGGCCGGTTCCGTGCCAGAACCCGGCCTTGATGAAAGTGCCGCCAAAGGCGATGGCGGCGGCGAAGCCGGAGCAGAAGACGAACATTTCGGCCGCGTCGGAAAACCCGAACCGCGCCGGAATGAAGTTCGACCAGTGATTTTGCGGGACATGGGCGATGAAGATGATCAGCATCGCGACTCCGCGAAAGAAGTCGAGCCTCGGGTCGCGCTGCCGTCGCGTCTTGGTCGCTTGCTCTGCCATGGTCCTCACTCATCGGCTGCGGAAATCCGCACGCCGTCATCATCATGCCACAGAGCCTATAAGCGCCGGAATATGCTGGAACTCCAGTCAATTTGGTCTCGCGATCTTGTGATGCTTGTTTTGCTGACGGGCGGGCTGTTCCAGACCAAATCTCTGAAATGTTGCCTGGGAAGAGGAAGCGTGTCCTATCTCCCGCAACCATAAAAAAGACATCGTCCTGGTCCATTGGAGCGGGCGGTATTGCGCGGATAGCGGTACGGCCGCCGCTGGATGCGTATTGCGTGGCTGATGACGCGTGGAGATGGCCGGTGGATTTAGGGACTATGGACGCAGGACGGTACTTTGGGGCGGGTGTTCCGGTTTATAGGCAGAGGATGACCGCACGGCGTGTCTTCTTCGCCTCCCTGGTCTGCGGCAGCATTCTCGCTCTGGTGTCGGCGCTGACATATGTCTTCGCGGCAGACGGTCTGCGGGCCATTGAAATCGCCATGATCACGGTGTTCGCCCTGAACACGCCGTGGATGGTGATCGGGTTCTGGAACGCGGTGATCGGTTTTTCCCTGCTGCATTTCAAGCGCGATTGGCTGCCGTCGGTGACAGGCCTTGCCGGGCTGGAGGACGAGACATCCGCGATCGGCAGCCGGACGGCGATCATCATGCCGGTGCATAACGAGAGCCCCGATCTGGTCGTCGGTAACCTGAAAGCGGTGACGGACAGTCTGGACGCGACAGGGCTCTCCGACACCTTCGATGTTTTTCTTTTGAGCGATACGACCGATCCGGACATCGTGCAGCGCGAGCAGGCCCTGTTCGAGGCATGGCGGGATGGAAACGAGCGCCCGGACCGGCTGCATTACCGTCGCCGGACAGATAACAGCCGTCAGAAGGTTGGCAATATCGAGGATTTCTGTACGCGCTGGGGAGACGGTTTCGATTTCATGATCGTGCTGGATGCGGACAGCGTGATGTCCGGTCCGGCGATCCTGCGCCTGGTCCGGCTGATGCAGCACAATCCCGATCTCGGCATCCTGCAGACCCTGGTGACGGGTATGCCCGCCAGCAGCGCCTTCGCCCGGATGTTCCAGTTCGGCATGCGTCACGGCATGCGCTCCTACACGACGGGGAGCGCCTGGTGGCAAGGCCCTGACGGACCATACTGGGGGCACAATGCCATCCTGCGGCTTGAGGCTTTCCGGCGGAATTGCACCCTTCCGACGCTGCCAGGAACACGTCCGCTCGGCGGCGAGATCCTGAGCCACGACCAGGTCGAGGCGGTATTCATGCGCCGAGGCGGCTACGGGGTCCGGGTGCTGCCGCTGGAAGAGGGCAGCTACGAGGAAAATCCGACCACCCTGCCGGATTTCCTGACCCGCGATCTGCGCTGGTGTCAGGGCAACATGCAATATCTGAAACTGTTCCGGCATCCCTCACTGATCCGGGGCGTCCGCCCGATGGGGCGTCTGCAATTGCTGCTCGCCATCATGATGTATACTGGAGCCCCGCTCTGGTATGCCTTCATGGGATTGGGGCTGGCGGATCTATGTCTGTCGGCGTTCTCCAATGGTGGGACTGGAGCCGCCGTGGGCGCACCCGGTTTCGGTCTGGCGTTGTTCGCCGCCGTTATGGTCATGACCTTTGCGCCGAAGCTGTTCGGTATTCTCGATATCGCGCTGCGCCGCAAGGGGCGCCGATCTTATGGCGGAGGCCTGCGGGTTGCCGCCGGAACCGTGCTGGAGACAGTATTTTCGCTGTTGCTGTCGCCGGTTGTCGCATTGGCGCAGACCGTCTTCGTGTTCGGCCTGTTCTTCGGCAAGCGGATCAGGTGGGATGCGCAGGAGCGGGACGACAGGCGGGTGACGTTGCGGGAAGCGTTGAGTGGCCTCTGGCTGCAAACGGCGCTGGGCGGCACTTTCCTGACGGCACTTCTATTCGTCGCGCCGAATATCCTGCCGTGGGCAACGCCCGTGATCGCCGGCCTTCTGTTCTCTGTGCCGTTCGCTGTCGTGACGGCGTCGCCGTTTCTGGGACGGCTTTTCCGACGGTTCGGGCTCTGCGCCATTCCCGAGGAAAGTCTGGTCCCGGAAGTGCTGCGGGACGTGCGGGGCTCGGTGCCCCAGCCAGCGCCTGTTCTCCGTGCCGCTCCGGCTGTTCGCCCTCTCGCCGATCCGGAGCGCGCCTGAGCGGCTATCGCTCTTTTGTTCTTGCCTGTGCTCGCTTAGGGTTCGCTCGCGTAAAAACGGGAGCGTACGGTGATGACGGAACGGCAGGATCAAGCGGTCTGGCAGGTGGTCGAGGCACGGGATGTTTACGACAATCCGTGGATCCGCGTTGTCGAGCATGATGTGATCGATCCGAACGGGAACCCTGGCCTCTATGGCGTTGTCCGGGTGAAGGGGCTGGCGGTCGGTATCCTGCCGGTAGATGGCGAGGGAATGACCTGGCTGGTTGGCCAGCATCGTTTTCCGCGCGATTATTACAGTTGGGAATTGCCGGAAGGCGGCGGGTCCTTTGACGATCCGCAAGGCTCTGCCGAACGGGAACTGCTTGAGGAAACCGGCCTGAAGGCTGGGGGCTGGCAGGAAATCCTGCGAATGGATCTCTCGAACTCAATCACGGACGAGCAGGCAATCGGTTTCATCGCCTGGGACCTTGAAGAAGGCGTGGCGCAACCGGAAGCGTGCGAGCGGCTTGAGTTGCGCCGCATGCCGGTGCGTGAAGCGGTGGAAATGGCGCTTAGCGGCGTGATCGTGGATGCTATTGCCCAGACCATGCTGCTGAAAGCCGATGCGCTGGCCCGGCGCGGCATGTTGCCAGCCGAACTCGCGAGACACATTATTTAATTAGCGGGCTATCTAGGCTCAATAATAACACTTATAATAACGCTTAAGCCGATCCGGCGAGTGCCATTTCGAGTTGGGGTTGCTAATCTTATCCAGTTTGTGGCGGTAGTGGTTATTGATCAAGGGCAGTTCTTGATCGAAGTAATATCTGGCAACATTAGTATCCGGTAATGTGTGCTTTTTCTGTGGGCGATGCAGCAAGGCCGTCTCGGCCTTGGTGATGGCTGCTTCGAAGTCCCAGGTTCTCATGGCCTCAAGTTCGTCGGAATAGCGGGTGTCGTTCAACTCTATTAACTGACTCCGGCTAAGTCGGGAGACGTCGCGACCGCTATCGTCAAAGACCAAGCGATTGTACTTCGAGAACGGAATGTTGACGTCATAGTCGCGGGATGATCGCTGCTCGGCCTGCTTAATAAGGCACGTGACCTGATTTCGGACTATCCAGGCTGCAATTGCAGCTGGCGAAAGCTTCCGGAGACCACAGATGAATTGCTCCTCGAACTCGATGTATAGATCCTTCAATTCGACGGTATGCTCGACGCGAAAAATCTTTTTGTCAAAGTTGACGATATCAACACATGTTTCAGTGCGGTAATAAATATTTGATAGGTGGCGGTAGCTCAACCCAAGGGAGTCGGTCAGTTTCCGGAAATTTTCCTTAAGGCAATCGGCACTCCCTGTGTTACTCACGCCGAAAAATCCACTGCCAGTGCCGTGTTCCCGCCTGATCAGGCTACTCTTGTATTGGTCGGTTCCAATCTCCGTGTGAAGATTTTTTAAGTACCTCGCTATTACGAACGCTCTTGCAGTGGTCGTAATCATCGACTGTTTTTTGATCATCGCTTATGGGCTCTAGGACGTATAAGACATGGAATACTTCCGGTTTTTGGATAGCCCAATTGGATGACTGTCCATGTTCGCAATCTACATCGCATAGACCGTCATTTTCTGGATCAACCAACGAGCCCTGGGCCTAGTCTCTGGTCATCTAGCCCCGACTAACTCAAGGCTGTGCCCACATGCGGAGCAGGTTGAGCCGACCCTTTTCAAGCATCAGCACGGCGCGCTTGTCCACGTCGGAGCTGGTCAGGATCGCCTGGGTTTCCGCCAGATCGCCGATCACTTCCCGCTTCAGGGGATCGGGCACCATGCTTTCCATCCAGGTGACGATGGCAAGCCGCCGTCCGGATGTCACCGGGTTCACATGATGCAGGTAATGCGTCGGGTAGAGCACCGCGTCGCCCGGGTTTTCCTTGTAGACCTGATCACCGAAATCGGTGCTCAGCACCAGCTCGCCACCCTGATAGGCATCCGGCTTGTTCAGGAAAATGGTGATCGAGAGATCGGTGCGCATGCCGGGATAGGGGCCCATCAGCGCGGCGTCGATATGCTCGCCATATTTGTTCCCGGTGGTGTAGGAGGCGAAGATCGGCGACAGGATGCGCCGGGGAAGAGCCTTGATGGCGACAGTCTCGTTGGCCTTCATCGCGCCCATGACCATATCCGCCATTTCCCGGTATTGCGGGCTGTTCGGCGGTACCTGGGTGTTCTTCTTGATGTCCTTGCCGAGCGGGCCGCCGCTCGAGCTGCCATCAATGAATTGCGCCGAAAACAGCTTCGCCGCGATGGTTTTCACCTGATCCTTGCTCAGTAGCTCACGTATGACCGCAACCATGGCCCCAATTTCCCTTCCCGCATGGTAATTGGCCCGCATGGTAACAGGACCGTTTCCAAATACGAGCCTTGATGTGACAGCCATAGTCGCCAGATTTGAAGCATCGCAATAAACGCGGGAGAACCGGGTATGGGCATGCTGATCGAGGGCGAATGGCAGCCGGACGATGCAACCGCCAAAACTGAAAACGGCCGTTTCAAGCGCCAGGACTCGGCTTTTCGTAATGCCGTCGAGGATATACCGGGTGCCCGGTTTGCTCCGGAGTCCGGCCGCTATCATCTCTATGTGTCCTACGCCTGCCCCTGGGCCCATCGCACATTGATTGCCCGATCCCTGAAAGGGCTGGCGCCGCATATCGATATTTCCGTCGTCGATCCGCATATGGGCGAGGGTGGCTGGTTCTTTGGCGATGATCCGGAGGGCACGGACGATCCGGTCAACGGTGCCGGGTTCCTGCGTGACGTCTATGTGAAGGCGAACCCGTCCTATACGGGCCGCGTCACGGTGCCGGTGCTCTGGGACAAGAAGGAGGGCACGATCGTTTCCAACGAGTCCTCCGAGATTTTGCGCATGTTTAACTCTGCCTTCAACGGACTGGCGGGCGTTGATGCCGATCTGGATCTCTATCCCGCCGGTCTGCGGGCGGAAATCGATGTCGTGAACGAGGGCGTCTATACCGACATCAATAATGGGGTCTACCGGAACGGATTTGCCGGGACGCAGGAGGCTTATGAAGAAGCCTATGATGCATTGTTTGCCCGTCTCGATGAGCTTGAGACGAAGCTTGGCCGGAATCGTTATCTCGTCGGAAACCGGATCACGGAGGCTGACTGGCGGCTCTTCGTCACGCTTGTCCGGTTCGATGCGGTCTATTTCACTCACTTCAAGTGCAATCGCCAGATGATTGCTGATTTTCCAAACCTTTCCAATTATTTGCGGGAATTGTTTCAGGTCGGGAACGTGGCTGAAACGGTGAATCTCCGGCATATCAAGCAGCATTATTTCGGCAGCCATAAGGGGATCAACCCGAAGGGCATCGTGCCCAAGGGACCGTTGCTTGATTTCCATCGTCCGCATGACCGGGGACGCCTTCTGGCGGCGTGATGCAAAACCGGCACGCTCCTTGCTTTATCTCTTTACGAGATGCCGGTGCAGTGCCGGCCATGAATGAGAGGAGCAGCACATGTCCCTGACGTCGGCGTTGAAAGCGGGTCTGGGTTCCCGCCTGAAGGATCTTTCTGGTAACGGAACCGGAGCCGAGTGGGATCCATATCCCGAAGACGGTCAGGGCGGTGGATCCGCTGCATCCAAACTTCCCGCGAAAGCGCCGGCTCAGGCCGTAAAGCAGCCGCTTCGTGCCGAGCGGGCCGATCGCCCCGGAGTGGCCGTTGCCGCTCCTGCGCGGACGCCGCGTCCAGCCAATGCGAATGCCGCTGCCGAACGGGCTGCACAGCAGGCGAAGAAGGTTCAGCAGGCCCGTCCGGCCGCTGCGAAGCAGAATGCACCCTGGCTGCATGACAAGGACAATGCGATGCGGGTCAACCCGCAGCAATATGCGCGTGAGCTGGATCGTTACCGGAACGAGCAGAACCGGCATCTGACCCAGGAAACCGTCATGGAAGTCGCCTCGGGCGAGCTCGAGGGCATTGCCCAGATGGCGGCAAAGGCTCGCGGCCGTTATTTCGCCAAATTGCTTGATGCCGGCGCGCCGCGTCAGGGCTTCCTGCAGGAAGCGGAGATTGCCGAGCTCAAGTTCTATCGTGAGATGTACGAGGAAATGACGCAGGGCTTCGAGGCCATGCGGGATGCTATCGGAGCTGGAGACATCTCTGTCGCCGGCATGTCGAAGCGCCGTTAAAATTGGCGTTTTACAGGTGCGGAAAAAGTACCTCGACGCGTAGCTGAAAGTAAGAGAGTCTGGATTTCCCAAGCCTGCGACCCTTTGCGGTCGCAGGCATAATTTTGTTGTGAATTCAGTATGCGCTTTGAGATCCGGACACGGCCCGATGGACTATTCGTCGAGGGCATCTGCCATGGCGCCGTTACCGGCGCGTCAATGGTGAAGGCCATCGCGGAAATGCGTCTGGTCGATGGCTATGCGGACGGCCTGAACGCGCTCTGGGATTTTCGTGAGGCAGATCTGTCGGCCATATCGGCGGAGGATATGCAGTTAATGCTGGATTATATGGAGCAGACGCCGAAGCGGCGGTCTGTCCGTATTGCCATTCTGGCTCGCAAGGATGCGGACTTCTTGCTGCTCAAGCTCTGGCGTGCGGTTTCCGCAAACCGGTATGGCCAGGAGACGAAGCTGTTCTCGAACCATGAAGAGGCTTGTCAGTGGCTTGAAGAAAGTGGCTCGTCTGACGATTGAGCTTCGGCGGCAGCAGCTCTCGTACATCCGGCATCCGGAAGCAGAAACACCGCCGTCTCGCCCCACTTCCGAAGCAGTAAGCATCAAAAAAAGGGCCGCTTTCGCGGCCCTTAGCGGGGAGAGGCGCCGTTGGGGGGACGGCGCGGGGGAAATCAGTGGATGGTTGCCGTTGGCAGGTTGATCTCGATGAAGAGATCGGCGGCGAACCGGTGTTCGTCATGGACGCTGCGCTTGTAGCAATGGGCCTGATCCAGGCTGGCGATAGGCTGACCGTCATCCAGCTTCTCAAGCAGGCAGGTGTAGCCGATATCGGTCAAGCTCTCGTATTCCTCGTCGCTCAGGGCCGGGTTCAGGGCCACGAACTGGTCCGCAAAGGCCTCGGCAAAGCGGGACAGGGCACGGCGGCGCAGGCGCCAGCTCTGATGCTGGAGATGGGTCGCCCAGTCGCCGACAGCTTCGACGATGACTTCCGGCAGATGATCGGCCAGGGAAAAGGCGGGCGTTCCGATATTCTGGTTCGCGGCCATTGCTTCGCCGTGATGCTGGTCGGCAGACGAAAATCCCTGGTTAAAGCGACCGGCCGGGGTCATCCAGTTCGTGTCGGAATGCTCGATGGTCGAGCCGTGGGCCGGCCAGGTGCGGTAATCGATGTCTGCCATTTTTAGCTCCAGCTGTCGAATGCTGCGTTAATTGTTCCGAACGACAGGAGCAAGAGGCGGGCCAATATGTGCCAATGCCTTCTCGAGTGAATTATCTATTTGATTTATAATGATAAAGTAATGTGGGGGCCGGTTGTTTTGCGGCTGCCAGTGTTTCCCGGCAGGCGATTTCTGCCGGTCAGAACTGACCTATAGGCAAGAAAAAAGGGCCGCTTCACAGCGGCCCGAGTTAAGGGAGGAAACGCCCAAGAAGTAAACAATACGGCTGGGCAGTCCGTATTGCAGTGCACAATATATGCTGCAAATTTTTGTGGTGCAACCCATTCGTCGCATTAAATTGATCTCGATTTGGAATGAGCCGGTTTCCCTTTCGGGGTGTGGCGAACTTGCAACGATTTGAAGTGATTTGAGCCAATTTTGACTGTAATGAATGGGTGTGAGGCGTTTTGACGCACCTTTGATCCTTTCTGAAACCGAATGATCTTTTCCATTCCGGACAGGGGATGTGTGTAAATTTTCGCGCTGCAACATTGGACGGTGACAATTCCCCTGTTGACAGTTCCGGCGAAATCCATAGCGTCTGCGGCGGGCCGCCACTCCCCAACGAGTGGTTACATGTTAAGGATGATACGATGAAGCCGACGGCAACCCCGTGTGCGCCTCAGTTCTCGTCCGGACCTTGCGCTAAGCGACCCGGATGGGGCCCCGCTGCACTTGCTGACGCCGCTTTAGGGCGTTCTCACCGATCCAAGATCGGAAAATCCAAACTCAAGGAAGTCATTGACCGGACCCGTGCCCTTTTGGGTGTGCCGGATGATTACCGCATCGGCATCGTGCCGGCGTCCGATACCGGCGCCTTCGAGATGGCCATGTGGTCCATGCTCGGTGCCCGTGGCGTTGATCTGCTGGCATGGGAAAGCTTTGGTTCCGGCTGGGTAACGGATGTGGTCAAGCAGCTCAAGCTTGAGGATGTCCGGGTGCTTGAGGCCGATTACGGCCAGATCGCGGATCTTTCCGCTGTCGATCCCAAGCGCGATACCGTCTTCACCTTTAACGGCACGACCTCCGGTGTCCGGGTGCCGAACGGCGACTGGATCGCGGACGATCGCGAAGGCCTGACCCTGTGCGACGCGACTTCGGCCGTCTTCGCCATGGATCTGCCGTGGCAGAAGCTCGATGTCACCACCTATTCCTGGCAGAAGGTGCTGGGCGGTGAGGGTGCACACGGCATGCTGATCCTCAGCCCCCGCGCCGTGGAGCGGCTGGAAAGCTATGCTCCGGCCTGGCCGATGCCGAAGATCTTCCGCATGACCAAGGGCGGCAAGCTGATCGAGGGCATTTTCAAGGGCGAGACCATCAACACGCCTTCCATGCTGGCGGTCGAGGACGTTCTCGATGCGCTGAAATGGGCGGAACAGATCGGCGGCCTGAAGGGTATGATTGCCCGCTCCGAAGCCAACCTCGCGGCGGTCTCTGTCTGGGTCGAAAAAAGCGACTGGGCGGGTTTCCTCGCGGCGGACCCAGCGGTGCGTTCCAGTACATCCATCTGCATCTCTGCCTCCGATCCGTGGTTCGACGGCTTGTCCGAAGAGGATCAGCGGGCGGCCATGAAACAGATCGACGCCCTGCTTGAGGCCGAAGGCGTTGCTTTCGACATCAACGGGTATCGCGATGCGCCTGCCGGTCTCCGGCTCTGGGGCGGGGCGACCGTCGAGGCTGCCGACATGGAAGCTCTGCTGCCGTGGCTCGACTGGGCCTATGGCCAGGTGAAGCAGTCCAAGTCAGAGGCTGCCTGATCGAAAAATGCTCCCGGCAACAGGCCGGGAGCGTCTTTCCCGAGAATGCAGAATAAATACGAGCGCTCGAGGAGCATGCCGTGCCCAAAGTCCTTATTTCAGACAAGCTGAGCCCCGCCGCCGTGGAGATTTTCCGCGCGCGTGGCCTGGAGACCGATTTCAAACCCGGCCTGTCGGCTGATGAATTGCTTGAGATCATCGGTGATTATGACGGCCTCGCCATCCGGTCCGCGACCAAGGTGACGAAAGAGGTTCTGGCCAAGGCGCCGAACCTGAAGGTCGTTGGCCGGGCCGGTATCGGTGTCGACAATGTCGATACCGCCGCCGCGACGGCCGCCGGTGTGGTGGTGATGAACACGCCCTTCGGCAATGCCATCACCACGGCGGAACATGCCATTGCCATGATGTTCGCGCTGGCCCGCCAGATCCCCGCCGCCGACCGCTCCACCCAGGAAGGCAAGTGGGAGAAGTCCAAATTCATGGGCGTCGAGCTGACCGGCAAGCGCCTCGGCCTGATCGGCTGCGGCAATATCGGCGCCATCGTCGCCGACCGGGCACGCGGATTGAAAATGCGGGTTGCCGCCTATGATCCCTATCTCAGTGATGAGCGGGCGGCGCAGCTTGGTGTCACCAAGGTGGAGCTCGACCAGCTCTTTGCCGAGGCGGATATCATCACCCTGCACACGCCGATGACGGACGCGACGCGCAACATCATCGATGCGGGCGCGATCCAGAAGATGAAAGCGGGCGTCCGGATCATCAACTGCGCCCGTGGCGGGTTGGTGGACGAAGTAGCCTTGCGCGGTGCTTTGGAAACCGGCCATGTCGCCGGTGCCGCCTTCGATGTTTTCGTCGAGGAACCGGCCAGGGAAAACGTGTTGTTCGGTGCGCCGAACTTCATCGCCACCCCGCATCTCGGCGCGTCCACCAGTGAAGCACAGGAAAAGGTCGCCCTGCAGGTGGCGGAGCAGATGTCCGACTATCTGCTGACGGGAGCAGTGACCAACGCGGTCAACATGCCGTCCGTCACGGCAGAAGAGGCGCCGCTGCTGAAGCCTTATATGAAGCTGGCGGAAAATCTCGGCGCCTTCTCGGGGCAGGTGATCGGCAGCGCTATCAAATCGATCTCCATCGAGTTCGAGGGACTGGCGGCGGAAATCAATCCGGCACCTGTGGTGGCGGCCGCTCTCACGGGCGTGCTCAAGCCGACATTGACTTCGGTCAACATGGTCAGCGCCCCGGCGGAAGCGCAGGCGCGCGGTATCGCCGTGACCACGATCAAGCATGACCGGCCCTGCGACTACCAGACCATGCTGCGGGTGACTGTCGAGACCGGAGAACGCACCCGGACGGTTGCGGGAACACTCTTTGCCGAGAATCTGCCGCGTCTGGTGGATGTGCAGGGGATCGCCATCGAGGCCGAGTTCGGCGCACACATGCTCTATGTCCGCAATTACGACAAGCCGGGCTTCATCGGCTCGCTGGGGTCCGCCCTTGGCGATGCCGGGGTCAATATCGCCACCTTCCATCTCGGCCGCCGGGAAGAGGGCGGCGAGGCGGTGGCCCTTGTCGAAGTGGACAGCGCGGTGGGCGAGGATCTGCTGAACGCGGTGAAGGCATTGCCGAACGTCGCACGGGTGGATGCGCTGAACTTCTAAACATCACCGTCATCCCCTCGTGCGAGGGGATGACGAATTTGGGCGGATATCGCGCGAGTATCTCCAACGCCTCACGAGTATCTCCGATACCTCACATATCGGCGAAAATCTGTTCCCGGATTTTTCGCGAGCCCCCCAGCCGCTGCTCGGCCAGGGCCCTGGCTCCGGCGGGAGCAGTCTCGGGTGTTCCGCTGTTAAAGGGCGGTTGCGGAGCATATTCGATCCCGAGCTGGACGGCCTCGGCTTCTTCCTGTCCGAACAGCTCGGCAATCATCACCAGCCCGAAATCGATGCCTGACGTAATCCCGCCGGCGGTAATCAGATTGCCGTCGCGCACGACACGCCCCGGCGTGTAAATGGCGCCGAACTTTTCCAGAAAATCGACCGCATACCAGTGCGACGTTGCTTTCTTGCCCTTCAGCAGTCCCGCGGCACCGAGCAGCAGGGAGCCGGTGCAGACGGAAGTGATGTAGCGGGCGCCCCCGGCCTGTTCCCGGATGAAGGAAAGGGTGGCTTCGTCGCGTAACAGTGGATTGACGCCGGCGCCGCCCGGCACGCAGATCACGTCGAGCTGCGGGCAGTCATCGAACGAGATCGTGGGCTGGAGGGGAAGGCCGCAGGAGGCGGTAAGGGGCTGCATGTCCGCACCGACAAGAAGTGTCTCCGCCTCGGGCGTGGCTTTGAAGGTTTCATAGGGACCAACGAAGTCCAGTAACTGGACGCCGGGAAACAGAAGAAGACCAATTTTGACTGTCATGTGAGTGCTCCTGGTTGACTGTGGAGAGCTTAGGGCCAATTATTTTGGCCGTACCGCCAAAGATCCAACATATCAGGCCAAAATGACTCGTCATATCGAGATACTGGGATTCCCGGACTGCCAACTGCTCGACATCGCGGGCCCGTTGCAGGTGTTCTCCACGGCCAACGATCAGGCGCGCTCGGATGGCGGCGCGGCGCCTTATGTGCCTGTCGTCGTCGGGCGCGGACCCGATGTGAAAACCAGTGCTGGCCTTTCTCTTTCGGTAAAGCCAATGGGAGCGCCGGATAGGCCTGTAGACACTTTCATCGCGGCTGGTGGCGTGGGCGTCAATGCTGCTTGTGAGGATGCGGAGCTGGTGGCGTGGCTGCGCGACCGGGCCCGGTCGGCGCGTCGGACGGCATCCGTCTGCAGCGGCGCGTTTCTGCTCGCGACGGCCGGATTGCTCGATGGCCGCCGGGCGGTGACGCACTGGCAGCGCTGCGAGGAGTTCACCTTGCGCTTTCCCAAGGTCCGTCTCGAGATGGATCCGATTTTTGTGCGCGACGGCGATATCTGGACTTCGGCCGGTGTGACGGCGGGGATCGATCTGTCTTTGGCCATGGTTGAGGCCGATCTTGGCCGGGAGATGGCATTGAGCGTGGCCCGGCAACTCGTCGTGTTCCTGAAGCGACCGGGAGGTCAGTCGCAATTCAGCACAATTCTCGGGCTGCAGGGCGGAGAGGGACGGTTCGACGAGTTGCACGCGTGGATGCAGCAGAACCTTGCTGGTCGGCTTTCAATCGACGATCTTGCCGCTCGGGCCGGGATGAGCGTCCGGAGCTTTTCCCGGCATTACCGGGGTGCAACGGGCCGGACCCCGGCAAACGCACTGGAGGATATGCGCCTGGAAACCGCCCGGCGCCTGCTTGAGCAGAACGGTTCTGTCTCGCGGGTTGCCCAACGGTGCGGGTTCGGGACGGAGGAAACCATGCGCCGCGTTTTCCGGCGCCGCCTCGGCTCAAGCCCGCAAGAGTATCGCGAGCGGTTCGTCTGATCCTTGTAAGGGGGAACGTTCTCTTAGTAACGCTCCTCCACTACTCCTCCAGGTTTTCCAGATATACCCTGAGCTTACGCGGTGAGGTGAAGCGGTGCATATCGCCTCTGAACGCGGACAAACGCTCAAGATCCCGTTTTCTCTGTCCGCGCCTGTACTTCAACACAAAGCGCAGGAAATCCAAGTCCAGGCGCTCGGGGCATCCCTCGACGAACTCTTCACCGCGTAATTCGCCCAGCCCGGTCCAGCTGCGGCGCAAGGCGCGTATGAAGCAGACGGGCGTGGAGAAATCCAGATGGATAAGTGTATCGGCAGCCGGAAGGCGCAGGTCCAGCGACCCGCCGTAATTGCCGTCCATAATCCATCGCGGTTGCTCGGCCAGATGCTGTACCTTTGCCCGCCATTCGTCGCGATCCGGGCGTACCCATCCGGGTTTCCAGTAATGCCGGTCCAGATGAATAATCGGCAATCCGGTGATTTTTGCGAGGCTTCTTGCCGCAGTTGATTTACCGGCGCCGGGGCAGCCGACGATGAGCACGCGGTTTATCATGCATATTCCCGGTCGTGAAAATTACCGCTCATGCACCGTCCAGCCGCTTTCGCATGATCGGCCGTGTTTCGGAGCGTCGCGCGGCTTCCTCGAAACCGGCGTCGCGGAAAGCGCCGATGAAGCCTGTCCAGGCATAGACGGCCGGATAGCTCTTCTTCGAGCTGTCGACGGGATAGCCTTCCAGAATTGTCGCG
The DNA here is from genome assembly GCF_963974195.1 of uncultured Nisaea sp. Taxonomy (NCBI): domain Bacteria; kingdom Pseudomonadati; phylum Pseudomonadota; class Alphaproteobacteria; order Rhodospirillales; family Thalassobaculaceae; genus Nisaea; species uncultured Nisaea sp. The sequence goes on along the minus strand of NZ_CAXBDC010000001.1, from coordinate 67,103 downwards.
CCGCGATCCCGGGCGAAGTCGCATGCGGCCTCAAGCAGCTTTAGCGAGAGGCCTTGCTTGCGGAAGCGTTTGTCGACAAGGAAGCAGGAAATGCTCCAGACGGGCTGTTGGTCCAGAGGCTTCAGCACGCGGGAAGAGGCAAGGCGCGGAAAGGCGTTTCGTTCATCGACCTGAATCCAGCCAACGGCTTCGCCCGCCCGCCAGGCAACGAGGCCCGGTATGTGCCCCGTGTCGAACAGCGCCTTCATGGCCGCGCGATTACCGTCACCCATGCCCGCATCCATTTCTTTCTTTGGCAATCGCCAGAGCATGCACCAGCATCCGCCGCAGCCGCCTTTCTCGCCCATGACAGCTTCAAAGCCATGCCAGTCGGCCGGGCGGATATCGAATTCATTCCCCGTTTCCGGATTGTTGCCGGCCATTGTCTTCCTGCCCCGTTCATCGTTCACGGCGGTGCGGATCGTCGCCAATTACGACCGGAGCGACAAGGCCCGGCCGGACTCCCTTGCTAATCAGGCACTGCTGACAGCGTTGTGTCAGCAGCCTGGCGCATCCGTGTGAAGCGGTCTTGATTAATTAGGACGAATGTCCTAATGATGTTTTGCTCAATCGGGGACAGGAAATGCAAGACGGAAAGACTGCAGAGCGGATTGTCGATTGCGCCGACGATCTGTTCTACCGGCAAGGCTTCGAGGCGACGTCTTTCGCGGACATTGCCGCTGCTGTCGGTATCTCCCGGGGCAATTTCTATTACCATTACAAGGCCAAGGACGATTTGCTGGAGGCCGTGATCGCGCGCCGGATGGCAAACACATCGGCCATGTTGCGGGACTGGGAGAGCGCCGGAGACGATCCGGCGGAGCGTATTCGCAGCTTCATTCACATCCTGATCCGCAACCGGGACAAGATCGAACAATTCGGCTGCCCCGTCGGCTCTCTCAGCACCGAACTCGCCAAGCTCAACCATGAGGCCCAGGACGAGGCGGCCCGGATCTTCACGCTGTTCCGGACCTGGCTCCGCCGGCAGTTCGAACGGCTTGGCCGGGAGGCTGACGCTGATGCGCTCGCCATGCATCTTCTGGTGCGCAGCCAGGGTGTCGCCACACTGTCCGCCGCCTATCGGGACCCAGCCTTTGTCGAGCGCGAAGTCGCGTCCATGTGTGACTGGCTGGCGGACGAGGCCGCAAGGGGCGTCACCGTCTCATCCTCCGCAAAACCCCACTGACCGGGAGAGTGATCCGATGTTTGTCGCCCTGCTAAAATTCTCCAAACACAAAGACCGCGCCGGTGATTTCATGGACGGGCACAAGGCCTGGCTGAAGCGTGGCTTCGAAGATGGCATCTTTCTGTTGGCTGGAAGCCTGCCGCCGGGTGCGGGCGGCGGCATCCTTGCGCACAATCTTGACCGGGAAGCTCTGGAGGCCCGGCTGGCGGAGGATCCGTTCGTCGCCGAAGACGTGGTCCAGCCGGAAATCATCGAGATCGCCCCGGCCATGACCGATCCGCGCCTCGATTTTCTCGCCACCTGAGAGGACTGAAATCATGAGCGACCCCTTCATCGCGCCGGACGGCAAGCCGCGCTGCCGCTGGTGCGGCGGAGCCCCGGAATTTCTGCCCTATCACGACACGGAATGGGGATTCCCGGTGGCCGATGACAGGCGATTGTTCGAGAAACTGTGTCTGGAAAGCTTCCAGTCCGGCCTGAGCTGGCGGACCATCCTGGCGAAGCGGGAGAATTTCCGTGCCGCGTTCCGCAATTTCGAGTTCGCGGAGGTCGCGGCATTCACGGAGAAGGACGTTGAACGGCTGCTCGGAGATGCCGGTATCGTCCGCCATCGGGGCAAGATCGAGGCTGTGATCAATAATGCGGCCCGGGCGGTGGAGATGGTCGAACAGGAAGGCTCCCTCGCGGCTTTCTTCTGGAGCTATGAGCCCAGTACGGCAGGGCTTGCCGCCCCGCAAACCGCCTCCACCTCAGCAGCCTCGATTGCGCTCTCAAAAGAGCTGAAAAAGCGCGGCTGGAAATTCGTCGGCCCGACCACGGTCTATGCCTTCATGCAGGCCATGGGGCTGATCAACGATCATGTGGAAGCGTGCGTGGTGCGGGAACAGGTGACGACAGCGCGAGCGGATTTTGTGCATCCTGCGGCCATACTTATTCCCGCACCTGCATCGTCATCTAGCACCTGATGTGGAGTCCAGGGAAAAAGGTGACGTTCAGCATAGAATAAATGGAGAGATCCGTTAATCTCTTAAGCGATGCCGAGAAACGTAGTATTAATAACGTGCCGCCCTTTATTCGGCTGAACTCTTCTTTTAATTACAGCTTAATCATCGCATTCAAAAAAGCCGTGGGCTGCATATTGTTATGAGAGCTTCCGCTTCCCATAGGCTCTGTATACCCTTGGTATGGTGGCGGCGTTGTGTTGGTTAGGCCAACCGAACCAATTGCCGCCCCGGGCGCCCCGCTGGAGGTAATACCGTACACGAAACAATGGTTGGCTCCATCATCACCCACTCCGTTTAGAAGTTTGTCGGCAGGTAATTCTGTTTTGGTCAATGTATGTGACTCTGCGCCGACAGTTTGACCAAGTGAGCGTGTCGTCAATGACGCGCCCGCACCCGAAACCCCAACTGTCCGACCGAGCATTTTCGTAAGTGTCAGCGGTTTGTTAGCCGCAAAGTCTGCGGCTGCGTCTGCACCACGCCCGCCTGTAACGGGCGCGTATGTATCGGAAACGCTGTTCCAGAATAGTGTGTAGAGCGCCTCAGTATCCGCATCAGCGCGATTTGTCGCTGCAGACGCTGCATTTCCGATGCTTCCATCGTCGCACATTACCCAGCCAGATTCTGGCGTGTTTTTGAAGGTCAACTTGACATCACCTGTGGAAAAGCCGGCGTCGCTTCCGTTTCCGCCGTCACCAGACGGGCAAGGGTCATGGACTGTTGCAACCGGATTTCCGTCACAATCGCCCGAATTAATCACTACAACTGCAACCATCTTCCTTACTCCTCATAAATGTGTGCGCTCAAGCTGCCGATAACTTTGACGGCGCGTACAGATGTTGAGTAAAATATTACTCATATAAATTGATATATACACCTATTAGTTGTGTTTAGTGATAATTTTTATTACTAAAACTAATGCGCCCTCACCGCGAGGCTAGTGGGGCAATGTCGACAGTTCAGACACGATCTGGAGTTTGCATTGGCTAAGGTGTTGCGTGTTTTTAGCGAATGTATGGCGTGCGGCATGTGAGGACGGGAACAGATTCAATATTTCATGTCGCCCTGCTCACGCGGATATGACGCCCCATTCCCCAAGCTCTGCATATATCACTCGGGGCGGTTATGGTCAGGTCACCATGACCAGTTCAGCCTGTATCCAGGCGTCGATTTATAAAAGGGGCAGCCTATGTCGGTCGAGACCAGAAGAGTCAGTTTTCCGGGGGCACAGGGTGACACACTGGCGGCGCGTCTTGATCTGCCGGTCGGCAAGCCGCGCGGATATGCGCTGTTCGCCCATTGCTTCACCTGCTCGAAGGACATTGCGGCCGCGCGCCAGATCGCGGGTGGCCTGGCGGCGCAGGGGCTCGCCGTGCTGCGGTTCGACTTTACGGGGCTCGGGCACAGCGAGGGGGAGTTCGCGAATACGACTTTCGCCTCGAACATTCAGGACCTCGTCGCGGCGGCGGACTGGATGCGTGGTGAAGGAATGGCGCCGACGGCGCTGATCGGGCATTCGCTTGGTGGGGCCGCGGTTCTGTCGGCCGCCGCCCACATCCCGGAGGCCAAGGGTGTTGCGACTATCGGTGCGCCGGCGGACCCGGAGCATGTCGTGCATAATTTCGGCGCGGATCTGGACGTTATCGAGCGGGACGGAGAGGCGGATGTGTCGCTCGCCGGCCGGAATTTCCGGATCCGGAAGTCTTTCATAGATGATCTCAAGACGCATGATCTGGAAGAGCGGATTGCCAACCTGAAGCGAGACCTGCTGATTTTCCATGCCCCCCTGGACATGACCGTCGGTATCGGGAATGCGGCCCGGATCTTTGACGCCGCCAAACACCCGAAGAGCTTTGTCTCGCTCGACAAGGCGGACCATTTGCTCACCCGGCCGGCGGACGCGGCTTATGTGGCCTCGGTCATTGCCGCGTGGGCGGGTCGCCTTGTTCCGGAAGAAGCGCCGCTACAGCTTGCCGCACGCGAGGGAGACGTCGTGGTCGCGCATCTGGGCGAGGGCAAATTCCCGCAAGCCATCCTCGCGGCGGGGCACAGACTACGGGCGGACGAGCCGAAAAGTGTCGGCGGCGATAACAGTGGCCCCGGACCCTATGACTTCCTGCTGGCCGGTCTCGGTGCCTGCACCAACATGACCCTGTCGCTCTATGCCGAACGCAAGGGCTGGCAAATCGACCGCCTCGAGACCCGGCTGCGACACAGTAAAATTCATGCCGATGACTGTACCGACTGTGAGACGCAGGCCGGAAAGATCGACAAGATCAGCCGGGAGATCATGATCGAGGGGCCGCTCGACGCAGAGCATCGGCAAAAGCTCCGGGAGATTGCCGACAAGTGTCCGGTCCACCGGACCTTGCATTCGGAAATCGTGATCGAGACGGAGATGGTCGAGAGCGTGTGACGATGCTTTGCCTTTGCAGGCATCTGCACCGGAGCTTCACTCCGGGCGCGCTTTCCTTTCGAGGATTTCCTCGACCCGCTCGGTGATATCGGCGCGTTCCACGCCAATATCCAGAAGTTGACGGTCGCTCAGGCCCTGAAGCGTCCGGATTCTGCTGCGCCGCAATCGCTCGCGGGAGATTTTTGCAAACTCCTGTCGCACAACTTCCTCCACGGCATGGATGAGCCGTGACAGGCTTTTGAAAACCGGATGCCCGAACGGCTCGGCCCGTGGACACTGGATGGTGTTGGCGAGATTGGGGTGGCAGTGGCGTAGGCGCATCACTTCCTCCAGCGGCTTAAGGGGCTGTTTGCGGTCTTTATGGTGGAGAAATATTTGAACTTAATCTCCGCCTTCCCGGTCAAATGCGGTACAGTGTTTGTTGTCTTATCAATCAAATATTGATTATTATGGTTGCCGACAAACGAGAAGATCTCGGTTTATGTTTTAGAAAAATTCAGGTGTAAGTGATGGGGCGACCGCAACCGCCACTTAATGCCCTCAGGGCCTTCGAGGCGGCCGGGCGGCATCTCAGCTTCACAAAGGCGGCGGCCGAGCTGAACGTCACGCCGGCGGCGATCAGCCATCAGGTCAAGGCGCTGGAAGAACTGCTCGAAGTGCCCTTGTTCCGGCGCCTGACCCGGGCATTGCGTCTTACAGAGGCTGGTCAGGCCGCTTTGCCGATATTGGGGCAGGGCTTCGACAAGCTGGCCCAGGCGGTGGATCAGATACGCAGCCATTGCGAAAGCGGTGTCCTGACCATTAGCGTCAGTCCTTCCTTCGGCGGCATGTGGCTGCTGCCCAGGCTCGAGCGGTTCCGCAGCAAACATCCGGACATCGAAATCCGCATCGACGGAACCGACCGTCTGGTTGATCTGACGCGCGATGATGTTGATGTGGCGGTGCGCTATGGTCCCGGCGGCTATGAGGGCGTTCGGGTCGAACGGTTGTTCGGTCAGCTCAATACACCGGTTTGCAGCCCGGCATTGTTGGAAGGCGTGCACCCCTTACGCAGGCCAGAGGATCTGCGCCACCATACCCTGCTACATATTGACTGGACCGAAGCCGAGGCGAGTTGGCGCATGTGGTTGCTGGCGGCCGGTCTGCACGATATCGACCCGGCCCGGGGGCCGCGCTTCAATATGGAAAGCATGGCCATTCAGTCGGCGGTCGATGGCCACGGCGTAGCTCTGGTTGGGGAATTACTGGTGGCGGATCACCTCGCGGCCGGCCGTCTCGTCCGTCCCTTCGATCCCGGGCTCAGTACGCCGCTGACCTTCTCCTTTTATTTGCTGAGCGCGAAGGATCGGGCGGATACGCCAAAGATCGCCGCGTTCCGCGACTGGTTGATGGAGGAAGGGCGCGCGGTGAGCGGGGAGGTTGCGGGTTAAGGGGACGAGCTCTCGACAGTGCATCGTCATCCCGACGCAGGTCGGGATCCAAGGACGGCAAATGGCACTCCATGATCTTCTAGGTCCCGGCTCTCTGGCCGGGATGACGATAATGAGAAGGCTTCGGTTGGCCTTCAGTCGTCGTAGGAAATTAGTGAGGTGAAGGGGATGTCGAGACGGTCGCGGCCCTTCAGGAAGGTGAGTTCCATGATGCTGGCGGCGCCGGTGACTTCGCCGCCGACCTTGCGGACCAGCTCGATGGCGGCGGCAAGCGTGCCGCCGGTGGCCAGCAGGTCGTCGAGGATGACCACGCGCTGGCCGGGCTCGATGGCACCGTCCTGCACCTCGATCGTGTCGCTGCCATATTCCAGATCATAGGTATAGGGAATGGTCTTGCCGGGCAGCTTGCCCTTCTTGCGGACCATGTGAAAGCCGAGGCCGAGTTCCAGGGCCAGCGGGGCGGCGACAAGGAAGCCTCGGGATTCGATGCCGGCCAGCACGTCTGGTTTGTAGCCGTCGACAACGGTTTTCAATTGCTCCACGGTCGCCTTCCAGGCTGCCGGGTGCGCGAGCAGGGTGGAGATATCGTAGAACAGGATGCCCGGCTTCGGAAAATCGGGCACTTCGCGGATATGTTTCTTCAGGTCCATGCTCGGATTCCCGTGGCATCTGTTAAGCAGCGGCCTTGATAGGTGAGTGTTGCGATGAATTCCAGTATCTTGTGCTTTGTAAGGATTTTCAGGCGCATAAGACGTGCCTGAAGCATCACGCGCCGACCGGCCGCGTGCCGGTGTCCTTGGACTGGGGGGAACAAGACGTGGCGGCTGCAGCCGAGACCTCGCTTTCGATCACGGAAGCCGGCGGTGAACTCAGGGTCGGCATTACAGGGCCTCTGACGGTGGATGCCGTCGGACGGCTGGACCGGGAGTTCCGGCAGGCCGTGAAGGCATCCCCGCGCCAGGTGGTGATCGACGCCGCCGATGTCACCGCGCTGGACAGTGCCGGGGCGTGGGTTTTGCGCCGGACATCCGAAGCATTCTCCGGGCGCGGGATCGAGGTCCGGCTGGACGGCCTGCGGGCGGAATATGCGGCTCTGCTGGAGAAAGCCTTCATTCCCGATCCGGACGTGCCGACCGATGCAAACAGGCCGAACCCGTTGATTGTGATCGCCGCGCGGGCCGGGAAGGCGATGTTCGACATGGCCCATGTCGGGCGTGATCTGTTCGGGTTCTTCGGCCTGACCATTGTCTCGCTGCTTGCGCTGCTTACCGGCCGGGCCCGGCTTCGTTTCGTGGCGCTGGTCAGCCAGCTCGAATATGTCGGCCTCAATGCCGTTGGTATCGTCGCGCTGCTCTGTTTTCTGGTCGGCGTGGTGCTGGCCTATATGGGCTCGCTCCAGCTTGAGCGGTTTGGCGCCGCGATCCTGACGGTGAACCTTGTCGGCGTCTCCGTGCTGCGTGAGATCGGCGTGCTGCTGACGGCGATCATCGTCGCGGGCCGGTCCGGCAGTGCCTTTACGGCCCAGATCGGCACCATGAAGGTGAACCAGGAAGTGGATGCGCTGGAGACGCTGGGTTTGTCGCCGGTCGACGTGCTGGTGATCCCGCGCCTGATCGCGTTGTTCATCGCCCTGCCGATCCTGGTTTTCATCGGCGATATCGCGGGGCTCGCGGGTGGTGCCATGATCGCGGTGCTGACGCTGGACCTGTCGATCCAGCAGTTCCTGACCCAGCTCAAGGGCGCTGTCGATTTCTGGGATTTCGGCACCGGTATCCTGAAGGCGCCGGTCTTTGCCTATGTCATTGCCGTTGTCGGCTGCCATCAGGGCCTCAAGGTTTCCGGCAGTGCCGAGAGTGTCGGCTTCCGCACCACCAAGGCCGTGGTGGAATCCATCTTCATCGTGATCGTGCTGGATGCACTGTTCGCGGTGTTCTTTGCCGAAGTCGGGATCTGAACCATGGCGGCGATGACGGACGAAAGCTTTACAAGCGACGCGGAAAGCCAGCCCGCGATCCGGTTGCGCGGCATTCGGAATGCGTTCGGCACGCAGGTTGTGCATGACAATCTCGATCTCGATGTCCGGCGTGGCGAGGTGCTGGGGGTGGTCGGAGGATCGGGTTCCGGTAAGTCCGTTCTGCTGCGGACCATCATCGGCTTGCAGATCCCGGCGGCGGGCGAGATCGAGCTGCTGGGGGAGACAATCGATGCCGGGCATGGCGAGATGCCGACGCGCAAGCTGCAGGGCCGGTTCGGCATGATGTTCCAGGACGGCGCGCTGTTCAGCTCTCTCACCGTGGCGCAGAACATCATGGCGCCGATGCGGGAGCGCGGCGGTATCCCGAAACTGCTGATGCGGGAGCTGGCGCTGATGAAGATCAACATGGTCGGCCTGCCGCCGAACGCGGCGGACAAGTTTCCCTCCCAGCTATCGGGGGGCATGCGCAAGCGGGCCAGCCTCGCTCGGGCATTGGCGCTCGACCCGCAGGTCGTCTTTCTGGACGAGCCGACGGCGGGGCTGGACCCGATCGGTGCCTCGAATTTCGACATGCTGATCCGGGATTTGCAGGACAGCCTCAACCTGACCGTGGTCATGGTTACCCATGATCTCGACAGTCTGGTGGCAATCTGCGACCGGATCGCGGTGCTGCTCGACAAGCAGGTAACGGTGGGAACCATGACGGAACTGGTTGCCAACCCGCACCCCTGGATACAGGAATATTTTCACGGGCCCCGCGCGCGGGCCGCTTTCGAAACCCCGGGCCTCAAGGGCTAGGGGAGGGAGACGGAACTGCCATGGAAACACGCGCAAGCTATGTCGTCGTCGGAGTGTTCGTCTTCGCGATGTTCGCGGCCGGAATGGGGTTCGTGATCTGGCTCGGCAAGGTCGAACTGGATCGGGATGTCTCGACTTACGTGATCGAGTTCGAGGAGCAGGTGACGGGCCTCTCGGTTGGCAGCCCGGTCCGCTACCGGGGCATTCCGGTCGGGCAGGTGACCGACATCGCCATCGACCCGGATAATATCGAGATCATCCGGGTGCGCGTCGAGCTCGACGGGAAGGTGCCGATCAAGCAGGACGTCTATGCCATCCTGGAGAGCCAGGGGCTGACCGGGGTCGGCTATATCCAGCTTGCCGGTGGCTCGAACGACGCGCCGCTTCTGGCCGCACGTCCGGGGGATGATGTGCCGGTACTGGAATCCCGGTCATCAATTCTGCAGGAAGTGGCCCAGGCCGCGCCGGAGATCGCCTCGCAGCTTGTTGTTCTGGTGAACCGGGCCAATCAGCTGATGAATGACAAAAACCGCGCATCCATCGAGAACACGCTGAAGAATCTTGAAAGCGTCTCCGGTATCCTTGCCAACCGCAGCACGGAGATCGAGGAGATCATCGCGAATGCCCATTCAACCATGCTGGTGCTGGACCAGACGGTGAGCCAGGTCGGCGGTGATATCGCGATGATGAGCGAAGAGATTTCCCAGACCATGGCGACGACGCGGGGCACGGTGACGGCGGTGGATGCGGAGCTCTCGGCTGTCTCGGCGGATTTGCGCAACACGTTGCAGAATATGGGCAAGGCGTCCGGTGAAGCGGCGGCGTTGATTTCGGACAATCGCGAGGCAGTGAACGATTTCGCGGTCACGGGGCTTTACGAGCTGACGGAATTCCTTGTCGAAGGACGGCAGCTGATGAACGACCTTGACCGTCTGGTGCGCCAGGTCGAGGCGGATCCGGCGCGTATTCTCTTCGGCAACAGACACAAAGGTGTGGAGACAGATTAATGAGTGAGCAAAGTGCCCCCTCCCTGAGCCGCCGCCGGTTGCTTGCCCTTGCCGGGGCGGCATTGCCAGCCGCCGCTGTCTCCGCCTGTGGTGTGCTTCCAACGCTGCCGCCGCCCTCGCAACTCTACCGGTTGTCGCCGAAAAGCACTTTCGACAGCGATATCCCGAATGTGCCATTGCAGCTTGGGATCGAACCGCCGCTTGCGCCGGCCGGTCTCAATTCCTCCCAGATCGCCGTCATGCGCGGCGAGTTGACGATGGATTATTTCGCTCGCGCCAAATGGATCGATACGGCGCCGTCCATGGTGTACCGGCTGCTGGTCGAGTCTTTTGAGAACTCGGAGAAAATTGTCGGGGTTGGCCGCAGCGGCGTCGGCCTGCGGAGCGATTATGAATTACAGACGGAACTGCGTGAGTTCCAGGCGGAATATCTCTATGGCGCAACCGTCCCGAAAATCCGTGTCAGGATTAATTGCAAGCTGGTGAAAATCCCGCAGCGGATCATCGTCGCCTCGCACTCTTTCGAGTCGATGCGGGAGGCGCCGGATAACAAGATGGACAACATTGTGAAGTCCTTCGATCTGGCGCTTGGCAACGTGATGAAAAAGATCGTCGGCTGGACGCTGAAGAGTGTTGCCGAACTCTGATCCGGACGGCTTGACCGGATACGGACCGCAGGAGCAGTGTTGGAATAATCCGATCTGAAGCTTCAATCGAAAGTCTCCGGCATGAACCACGTCTTTCATCGCAGTGCTGTCGCCTCCTATCCCGTCGCAGCGAGCGGCGAGGGTGTTTACATCAAGGATACGGACGGCAAGAGCTACCTCGATGCCAGTGGCGGCGCCGCCGTGTCCTGCCTCGGACATAGCGACAAGCGGGTGATTGATGCGATCAAGACGCAGCTGGACGAAATCCCCTTCGCCCATAGCGGCTTCTTCTCGAACGAGCCGATGGAGCGTCTGGCGGATCATCTGATCGCACGGGCGCCGGGCGATCTCGACCGGGTTTATTTCGTCTCTGGTGGCTCCGAAGCTATCGAGGCGGCCCTGAAAATGGCCCGTCAGTACTTCGTGGAAATCGGCCAGCCGGAGCGGCACAAGATCATCGCCCGCAAACAGAGCTATCACGGCAACACGCTCGGCGCGCTGGCGGTTGGCGGCAACGAATGGCGGCGTGAGCAGTTCCGCCCGCTGTTGATCGACGCGACCCACGTCTCTCCGTGCTTCGCCTATCGTGGCCGGCAGGATGACGAGAGCGAGGAAACCTACGGCCAGAGGGTCGCGGACGAGCTTGATGCGGCCATCAGGGAGCATGGTGCTGAAACGGTTGCAGCCTTCGTTTGCGAGCCGGTTGTCGGCGCCACCCTTGGCGCGGTGCCTCCTGTTCCCGGGTATCTGAAGCGGATACGCGAGATTTGCGATCGCCACGGCGTTTTGCTGATCTTTGACGAGGTCATGTGCGGCATGGGGCGCACGGGCTATCTCTTTGCCTGCGAGGAAGACGGCGTTGCGCCGGATCTGCTGACCATCGCCAAGGGCCTAGGTGCCGGATATCAGCCGATTGGGGCGACTTTGGTCTCGAAGAAAATCTTCGGCGCGATTCGCGATGGCAGCGGCTTCTTCCAGCACGGCCATACCTATATGGGCCATCCGGCGGCCTGCGCCGGGGCGCTCGCGGTACAGCAGGTTATCGAGGAAGACGGTCTGCTGGAAAAAGTCCGGATCATGGGAGAGAAACTGAAATCAGCCCTTGAGGAGCGCTTCGGTAATCACCCCCATGTCGGCGATATTCGCGGCCGTGGTCTCTTCATCGGTATCGAGCTGGTTGAGGACAGGGCGAGCAAGCAATCCTTCGACCCGAGTCTGAAGCTCCACGCGAAGGTAAAGGCTAATGCCATGGCGAGCGGGCTGATGTGTTACCCGATGGGCGGCACCATCGACGGCCGTGTCGGCGATCATATCCTGCTGGCCCCGCCCTTTATTATCGACGACAGCCACGTGGCGGAGATTGTCGAGAAGCTGGGGGCGGCGGTGGAAAGCGCCCTGGAATCCCGTTAGGAAATCCTGCGGGCAATAGCGTTTAGGGCGAATCGGAATAGCGTTCAGGCCATGCGGGATGACCGCACTGCAGCATTCAATATGCCTTCGCTTAAATTGCCTATTGTATACAAAATTCCTTGAGTAAATTGTTGTTTTTCAGTGCCTTAGACTTGATTGACCTTTGTCTCTCTTGCAGGGCATAGTTCATGGGGTAGGTCTGTGACCCAATGGCTTTGATACGAGATACGCATGGGAGCGCATCCGGATCCTGTTCAGGCTCTGATTGTCTGACAAAACGAAGCTGTAGAACGCAGGTAAATTTAAACCACGAATTCTCTTGGAGGAGGCTTCATGAAACGGGCTTTCACGTTTGGCTTTGCAGCGGCCCTGGTGGCTGGCGCATCGCTCGTCGGAGCAACGCAGGGCGTCAGCGCTGCGGAACAGCAATTCATCACCATCGGTACCGGCGGTGTGACGGGTGTTTACTACCCGACGGGTGGCGCCATTTGCCGCCTTGTGAACAAGGGCCGCAAGGAGCACGGCATCCGTTGCTCCGTCGAATCGACCGGTGGCTCGATCTACAACATCAACACCATCCGTGCCGGCGAGCTGGACATGGGCGTTGCCCAGTCCGACTGGCAGTACCATGCCTATAACGGCACCTCGAAGTTCGCGGATGCCGGTCCGTTCAAGGATCTGCGCGCTGTGTTCTCCGTCCATGCCGAGCCGGTCACGATTCTTGCCCGCGCAGATGGCGGCATCAAGAATGTCACGGATCTCAAGGGCAAGCGGGTCAATATCGGCAATGCCGGTTCCGGTACCCGTGGTACCTGGGAAGTGATGGAAGAAGCTCTCGGTTGGGATCGCAGCGATCTCAAGCTTGCTGCTGAGCTGAAGTCTGCCGAAACCGGGCAGGCGCTGTGCGACAACAAGATCGACGCCTATTTCTGGCTCGTCGGCCATCCGTCTGCCTTGACCAAGGAATCAGTGGCCTCCTGTGGCGCGGTTCTGGTCAATGCAACCGGTCCGGCCATCGACAAGCTGGTTGCTGACAATTCCTACTATCGCAAGGCGACCATTCCGGGCGGCATGTATTCCAGCAATCCGGAAGACGTGCACACCTTCGGTGTCGGCGCGACCTTCGTCAGCTCGACCGCCGTTTCCGACGACGTGGTCTATGAAGTCGTGAAAGCGGTCTTCGAAAACTTCGACGACTTCAAGAAGCTGCACCCGGCCTTCGGTCATCTGAAGGAATCCGAAATGGTGAAGGACGGCCTGTCCGCTCCGATCCATGGCGGTGCCGCGAAGTACTACAAAGAAAAAGGCTGGATGTAATTCAGCCGGAAGAAGGGAGAGGGCGACCTCTCCCTTCTTGCTTGTGAGTGACTGAAAAAAATTACCGGCGGCCCTGTTCAATGGGTTTGCCAGATGAACCGGGAACGGCGCGTTATGCGCGCGGCTATGTGATGAGGGCGGACGCATCCCACCCGAGGATGCGCGAGGAGGGGGCTATATGAGCAACGATACGGCAGAGTCGAAATCCGCGCGCCAGGCGGCTGAAGATCTGGTTGCAGCCGTTGACACGGGCGCACGTACCGTGCCGGGAATGGTCGGGCTGGGGATCGCACTCGGTGCGTTGGCCTGGTCCCTGTTTCAACTCTGGATCGCGTCGCCGCTGCCCTACTTGCTGGCTGACTTTATCCCTTTGATGAACAACACGCAGACCCGGCCAATTCACCTTTGTTTCGCCGTGGTTCTGGCCTTTCTGTCCTACCCTGCATTTAAGAATTCACCGCGCCGCAGCGTGCCGGTCACGGACTGGCTGTTCGCGATCGTCTCCTCGGTCTGCATTCTTTATCTGGTGGCTGAAGCCGATGATCTCGCCGGCCGCATGGGAATCCCGACGACCGCGGACATTGTGACGGCGGGTATTGGTCTTGTGTTGCTGCTGGAGGCTACCCGGCGCTCTCTTGGCGTGCCGTTGATGGCCGTCGCGATGGTCTTCCTCGTCTACATCTTCTTCGGCCAGTACGGGCCGGACATCATTGCGTGGAAGGGGGCATCCTTCCAGAAGGCGATGTCCCACCTCTGGATCACCCAGGAAGGCGTGTTCGGGATCGGGGTTGGTGTATCGACCTCCTTCATCTTCCTGTTCGTGCTGTTCGGTGCCCTGATGGACAAGTCCGGCGCCGGCATCTACCTGACCAAGCTTTCGATCGCACTGGTTGGCCATATGCGGGGCGGCCCGGCCAAGGCGTCGGTTGTTTCCTCGGCCATGACAGGCCTGATTTCCGGCTCCTCCCTTGCCAACGTCGTGACCACGGGTGCCTTCACCATTCCGCTGATGAAGCGCACGGGCTTTCCGGCAGAGAAGGCGGGCGCCGTTGAGGTTGCTTCCTCGACCAACGGCCAGCTGACGCCGCCGGTGATGGGCGCTGCCGCTTTCATCATGATCGAGCGGGTTGGTATCGACCTTGTCGAGATCATGAAGCACGCCTTCCTGCCGGCGATCATCTCCTACATTGCGCTGGTTTACATTGTGCACCTTGAGGCCGTGAAGGCCGGCATGGTCGGTCTGCCGCGCTCTTCGAAGGGGCGGGGGCGGACGGTCCTGGCCAAGATTTTCAGCACGGCGACCGCACTGGTCGGGTTCCTTGTCCTGATGGCTGTCACCTATTTCGGCTTTGCCTGGACAAAGGACGTGTTCGGCGATGCCACGATCTACATCGCATCGATCGTGCTGCTGGTTGCCTATGTCTTTTTGTTGAAACTGGGTGCCTCCTATGAGGACGGCCGTCCGGAAGATCTTGAGGAGATGACCGAGTGCCCTGAAATGCGGCCGACCCTGATGTCCGGTCTGTATTTCCTGTTGCCGATCGGCGTGCTGGTCTGGTGCCTGATCGTGGAGCGTTTCTCTCCGGGGCTTGCGGCCTTCTGGACTTCGGTCGTCATGCTATTCGTCGCGCTGACCCACCGGGCGGGCAAGGCGTTCTTCCGGGGTGAGGGGATAGACATGGCCGCGCTTGGCATGGGGCGGAGCGAGCTCTATGACGGACTGGTCTCCGGTGCGCGGAACATGGTGCCGATCGGGGTCGCGGTCGCGGTTGCGGGCATCGTCGTCGGGGCTGTGACCCTGACAGGCCTTGGCCAGAAAATGACCGAATTCGTTGAGTTCGTTTCGGCCGGTAACCTGATGCTGATGCTGTTGTTCACGGCCTTTATCTGCCTGGTGCTGGGCCTTGGCCTGCCGACGACGGCGAACTACATCGTCGTGTCTTCGTTGATGGCACCGGTGATCGTGACGCTTTCGGCTCAATCCGGGGTGATCCTGCCGCTGATCGCGGTGCATCTGTTCGTGTTCTATTTCGGGATATTGGCGGACGATACGCCACCAGTGGGGCTGGCGGCCTATGCCGCCGCCGCCCTGTCGGGCGGCGATCCGATCAAGACCGGTCTGCAGGGCTTCGCCTACGATATTCGGACCGCGATACTGCCGTTCCTGTTCATCTTCAACACACAGCTTCTGATGATCGGGATCGACGGGGTGGTGCATTTCATCATCACGGTGGTCACGGCAATCCTGGCGATGCTGATGTTCGCCTCGGCGACGCAGATGTTCCTGATTGTGAAGAACCGGCTTTGGGAATCCGCGGCCCTGCTGCTGGTTGCCTTTACCCTGTTCCGGCCTGGTTTCTGGCTCGATTACATAGATCCGCCCTTTGTTCAGCATGATCCGACAAGGATCTATGAGGTTGCCGAAACCATCCCTGCCGGTGCCGATATCCGGTTGATGGTGCAGGGCGAGACTATTGACGGGGATATTGTCTCCAAGGCCGTTTTGCTGCCGCTCGGTGATGCCGGGCCGGGTGCGGACAGGCTGGCGAATGTGGCCGGGCTGGAGATGCGGTTCGAAGACGGCAAGGCTCTGGTCGATAATCTCGGCTTCAGCAGCCCTGCTGAAAAGGCCGGGATCGATTTCGACTGGCAGGTGACGGAAGTCATGACGCCTGCGGACCGCCCGCCGAAGGAGCTGTTCTTCATTCCGGCACTCGGCCTGATGGTTCTGGTTATCGTCCTGCAACGGTCGCGCCGCCGCCGGGCTGAAGCTGTTTAGGGGAGAGGCAGATGTACAAACATATCCTTTTGACTGTCGACCTGGACGACAAGGATTCCTGGAACAAGGCACTGCCGCTGGCGATCTCCAATGCCGAGACGCACGAGGCAAGTCTTTCCGTCATGACTGTGGTGCCGGACTTCGGAATGAGCCTCGTTGGGCAGTATTTCCCGAAGGATCACGTGGAAAAGGTCATGAAGGAGGCGAACAAGCGCCTGCACGAGCTGGTGGCCGCGCGCGTTCCATCAGGCATGCACGTGCAGCATATTGTTCGCCAGGGCACGGTCTATGAGATGGTGCTGCTGACCGCGAAGGAGATCGATGCGGACCTCATCATCATCGCCTCGCACCGTCCGGAGCTGAAAGATTACCTGCTGGGGCCGAATGCGGCCCGGGTGGTACGGCACGCCAACTGTTCGGTTCTGGTGGTCCGCTAAACGAAAAAAAAGCCCCGCCGACAGCTGATCGGCGGGGTTTTTTATATCTGCTGCCAGATACCTGGCGTGAAGCCGTTAGGAGCGGAACAGGCCGAGGAGAGCCTGCGGGCTGCGATTGGCGATGCCGAGCGAGAGCGCGCTCAATTGCCCGCGGGCCTGATCTGCCGCAAGCCGCGCGGCTTCCCGTCCGAGATTGGCATCGACGATGTTTCCGAGGCCTTCCTCAGTCGCATCCGCAATACCCTGTAGCTGATCGTTCTGCGCCGTGATGCGGCGGCCACTTGCCCCGAGTTCGCCAAGGGAATTGTTCAGGGCTGACTGGAAGGCCGTGAATTCATTTTCCAGAACCGAAGCGGGATCGCTGAAATCGGCAGCAGCCAGCGCTGCGAGACTGTCCGCGACGGAGCCTTGGCCCGAAACCGTCAGCACTTCGCCTTCACCGTTCTGAAGTGTGTTCAGATCCCCGGCGCCGGACTCCAGCAAATTGGTTCCGTTGAAAGTGCTGTTGTCGACAAAGCCCTGGGCCTGCCCCAGAAGCGCATCCAGATCGTTCTGCAGAATGCCCTGCTGCTCCGCCGTGTTCGCTGGGTTGGAAAGTTCGACCAGCTTGCCCTGAATATCGGAGGTCAGGTTTGATATCGCCGTCGCGCCGGCAGTGGCGACTTTCACCGCGCCTGACGTCTGGTTCAGACCCTGCTGCAGAGCCGCATTGGCGCTGAGCTCGCCCCGGATGCTTTGGGCGATGGCAAACAGGGAGGCCTGATCCAGCGCGCCTGACACTTTCTGGCCGGTGGAAATCCGGTTCAGGGTGCGGCTCTGGTCGCTCTGCGCGGAATTCAGGTTCCGGAGCGCCGAAAAGGCACCGACATTCGTATTGATCGAGTTGTTGATAGCCATGGCTACACGCTCTCGTTGATGGTGCCGCAAGCAATCTGATCCGGCACGGTCGTCTATCTCACCTTACAATATAGCATTTTTCCGGCTGTTTGTAAGGTGTGATCGTTTTGAGGTCCGGCGGGGCGGCAGGGGTGATCGGGTAATGCTGTCGCTGTTTTTTACCGCCGGCATTAGGCACGCCGCTGCTGATCTTTCGGATGATCGGGTTAATCACGTATTGACCGGGAATTAACGCGGAAGTCGCCACCTTATCCACGGAAAGCTGATGCATAGGTGGAAGAGTTGGGGCCGCCTGATGATACTTTCATGTCTCTAAAGACACCAAATTTGCGTCATCATGACGCGGTTTATATGTATTGAGTGTTGCTAAAAAGTTGATTTCAGGCGGCTGGGTGCTGGGTTCCTCCACTTAAGAGTTGGGCCGATTTTGCGGTGTATCGCTTAGCTTTTGTTAATAAAATTCTGCAAGAACTTTAAAATATAACTGTCGATGTGCTTGATCGCATTGTTTTGTATGAGGTGCTCAGAGTGTCGACGGTTATAGAAAATTGTGTAATTTGCGGTACTTGCGGCAATGTGTTGCGACATAGCATTGAGAATTCCATTTCTCTCTGCTATTGTTGAGTTCACTTGTTGATTGTGGGGAGGCCTTGCAACTGCTTCGCAGGGCCCATCTCAGGGTGGGGTTTGACCATTGGCCATTTGGGAACAGACAGAAGACAGTGTCGCGGAAGCGCTTTTCCGGTCGGTTATGCGCGTGGTCGCACTTGTCTCCTTGACTGTTGTTCTGGTCGGCCCGGTGGTGGCCGGCGGATGGATGGCAAACGCCTATATCGTCTACCGCACAAGCGCCGATGAATTGCAGCTTCCCGTTGTGGAAAAACAGATCCCTTCACCGGCTGAGCTGATCAACGCGGCAATCGACGACAGATCTCTCTCCCACCACTAATCGGCCTGCCGCTAGGTCTTTGGGGCTTGGGCGGCCAATTCCAGAAACTTTACCGCGGCGCTAATCGTTGCCGCCATGTTTGACGCAGCCGTGTGGCCGGAGGCTTTCCGGGGCGACAGGTCATGATTGCCATCCGGAAGCCATTCGATGGTTATTGCCGCTGATAAAGGGTAATTTTCGACTTCCGGCCTGGTGCCGAAAGGATCGCGCTCTCCCTGCAGGATCAGCGTCGGGCAGGTGATGCTTTCCAGATGTTCCGTGCGCAATTTGTCGGGTTTTCCAGGCGGATGGAACGGGTAGCCGAGGCAGATCAGCCCATCGGCACCGCTCTCGTCAGCAACAAGGCTGGCCATGCGGCCACCCATGGATTTACCGCCGATCACAAGGGCTCCATTTCCCGCCGCCGTCTCGATGACGCTTCTCCAGGTATCGAGGAGAACGGGCTGCCGGTCCGGAGGCCGCTTGCTGCCACCAGTGCGCCGGCCAGCCATATAGGGGAATTCAAAACGCAAGACCCGGAAGCCCGCCGAGGCAATGCCTTCGGCGACCTGGTTCATGAAGGGCGTGTCCATCGGCGCACCGGCGCCGTGGGCCAGAACGAAAGAGGCCGGCGCACCCGCCGGCCCATTCACGAGAAAATTGGGCGCTGCCATGCGCGCCTGATCGTCAGATGTTGGAAAAGAAGTCATTGCCCTTGTCGTCGGTGACGATAAAGGCGGGGAAATCCTCGACCTCGATCCGCCAGACTGCTTCCATGCCAAGTTCCGGATATTCCTGAACCTCGACCTTCTTGATGCTGTTCAGGGCCAGCTTTGCCGCCGCCCCGCCGACGGAGCCGAGATAGAAGCCGCCGTATTTCTTGCAGGCTTCACGCACCTGGGGAGAGCGGTTGCCCTTGGCGAGCATCACGAAGCTGCCACCGGCCGCCATGAAGGGATCGACGTAGGAATCCATGCGTCCCGCCGTGGTCGGACCGAACGAGCCGGAGGCATAGCCTTCCGGGGTCTTGGCCGGGCCGGCGTAATAGATCGGATGGTTCTTGACGTAATCCGGCAGGCCTTCGCCGCTGTCGATCCGCTCTTTCAGCTTCGCATGCGCGATATCGCGGGCAACGATGATCGTGCCACTCAGCGAAACCGGGGTCTTGATCGGGTATTGGCTGAGGGTCTTGCGGATCTCGTCCATCGGCTGGCCAAGATCGATCTTGACGACATCGCCCTCGAATTCGCTCGGATCGATATCCGGCATGTATTTGGACGGATCGGTCTCCAGACGCTCGACGAAAACGCCATCCTTGGTGATCTTGGCAAAGCACTGACGGTCGGCGGAGCAGGAAACCCCGAGCCCGACGGGCAGGGAGGCGCCATGGCGCGGCAGGCGGATGATCCGGACGTCGTGGCAATAGTATTTGCCGCCGAACTGGGCGCCAATGCCCATGTCCTGGGTCATCTTCAGGACCTGCTGTTCCATCTCCACATCGCGGAAGGCATGGCCGGACTCGCTGCCCTTGGTGGGCAGACCGTCGAGATACTTGGTCGAGGCCAGCTTCACCGTCTTCATGTTGAACTCGGCCGAGGGGCCGCCGATCACGATGGCGAGGTGATAGGGCGGGCAGGCTGCGGTGCCGAGTGTACGGATCTTGGTGTCCAGGAACTTCATCAGGGCGTCCGGATTGAGGATCGCCTTGGTTTCCTGGAACAGGAAGCTCTTGTTCGCCGAGCCGCCGCCCTTCTGGCAGAACATGAACTTGTAGGCATCGCCTTCGGTCGCATAAAGCTCGATCTGCGCGGGCAGATTGTTCGACGTGTTCTTCTCGTTGAACATGTCGAGCGGTGCCATCTGGCTGTAGCGCAGATTGTGGTTTGTGTAGACGTCGTAAACGCCCTTGGCGATGGCTTCCTCTTCATTGAAGCCGGTGAAGACGTTCTGGCCCTTCTTGCCCATCACGATGGCGGTGCCGGTATCTTGGCACATCGGCAGCACGCCGCCGGCGGAAATGCCCGCATTCTTCAGTAGCTCGTAGGCGACGAACTTGTCGTTGTTGGTCGCCTCATCGTCTTCGAGGATGTTGCGGAGCTGTTGCAGGTGCGCGGGGCGGAGCAGGTGGGAGATGTCCCGGAATGCCTGTTCCGTCAGCATCGTGAAGGCTTCGGGTTCAATGGTCAGGATGTCCTGGCCGCGAAATTTTTCCACACCGACATAATCGCCGGTAAGCTTGCGGTACTCCGTCGTGTCCTCCGCAAGCGGGAACATCTCGGTGAAATTAAAGTCGGCCATTGGGGCAACTCTCCAGCATAAATCTCTCTTACGGAAGCGAGGCTGCTTCCGCCGAAATGTGTCAGGTCTTTACCGCTGGGCGGCCGCCGGACTTATTTCTTCTTCCGAAAATTATCGAGGGAGACGACCTGGCCCATGGCCGCGCCGTCATCATCACCCTCCGGCATTGGATCTTCCGTCTCGTCGTCGGATGCGTCGAGAAGTTCCGTCTCGTTGAGCTCGTTGTCATCAAGCGTCTGGAACTGCAGACCGAACTTCACGGACGGATCGGCGAACCCGGTGATTGCGGCAAGGGGAATGACCAGCCTCTCGCGAACATCGTTGAAGCTGAGCGCGACGCTGAAGAACTCTTCCTCGATTTCCAGGTCCCAGAACTGGAACTGGAGCACGATGGTCATCTCGTCGGCGTATTTTTCAAGCAGATAGGGAGGGATCGAAACACCTTCTCCCCGGGTCTTGAAGGTGATGTAAAAATGGTGGTTTCCGGGGAGGCCGTGCTGAGCGACCTGCTTCAGCGCGCGCCGGACAACGCCGCGCAGCGCCTCATCCACCATCATGTCGTACTGGAAAGGTTCTTCCAAAATTTCCCCCGGTATTCGTCCGTCAGCATACTCAAATCTAGCGGGACGCTTCTGTTGCCAGGTGCGCCCCAAACCCCGCCTAAAGGTGCGAACCCTTAGGACTTAAATCGAAGACATCAGACTGCTTACGCAGCGAGACGTGCTTCCGCATAGTTGTTGTCATTTGCAACTACTATAATGGCCCGATATCGGTGGTACCATGCCGAGCGAAAGTTCTGTCTTTACTACACGCGTCGATCCTATTTCGCCCCCAAGGATCCGGTCGGGAGACCGGAGGTCTTTGGTGGAGGCGCCGGGTACCGCCCCCGGGTCCGCAATGCCTATTCCACAGGCCGTTTATCGCCATAGTCGGTTTCCCGACAGGCTGAATATAGGCGCTTGTTGCCTCAGGAAAAAGAGGAGAGTTCGCAAGATCGCGGGTGGTTACCGTTTCTGGAGATGCGTTAACGCAAGCTCTCTTGCCCGCTCGACCGGATATGTCCAGTCACCGAGACGCCGTTGCGCGAGCCGGGTGGTCGCTCCGAGAAAACAATCCCGCTCTTCCCGAAGCGGGACCCAGCCTGGAGAAGACAGTAATTCCAAGGTCTTCGTTCCTACCGCTGCTGCGAGAGCTGCCGTGGCGTTTCCAACCGACAGGACCAGATCAAGCGATGCTTCGAGCGCGGCCAGCGCTTCCAGATCGTCCCGCAGATCAAGATCCTGAAGCTGTAATATTTTGCGGCCGGTCGCTTCCTCCATCTCTTTCACGGCGCTGGAGGCTGCGCCATAGTGCAGCGAAACGAGGCAGGTATCCGGTAAGTCCAGCAGGAGCCGCCATGATTCGGCCGGTGGATAGTTGGTTGCCCGCCCGAATTTCCGGGCATTGCTCGCCCAGGACACACCGACAAGGGAGCGATCACCGGCTGCATCCCTGAGACGCTGGCCCAGAAGCTCCGCCACCTTTGCCAAAGGAGAAAGAAAGCCATTTTCGTTTTCCGGGGGGCTCAGCGCGCGACCAAGAAACAGGGGCAAGCTGCCGCTTTCGATATAGCAATCCGGACCGCCATCGCGCGGCAGCCAGCCATAGGCATAATGGCCACGACCACTTTTCTTGATCCTGGAAAACGCGTGAAACGTCACATCCGGCATGGAGCGTTCGAAAAGGGAAATCAGGCGCGGGTCGCACTCAACGGTCAGGGTTCGTGCCAGGCCGGCGAGTTCCGGCAAGAGAGCGGCAAGCCTGATTTCATCGCCGAGCCCCTGTTCGCTGACCACCAGAATATGCCTGTTTTCAGGTGTGCTGCCGTTCCAGCGGGGCAGGGAGAGAGTCCGGACAGGGGAATCGGCGACATCGGGATCAAGGCGGGCTTCGAAATGTTTCCAGCCATCTCCGGTCTTGCCCTGCGTGAGTAAATGTACCGCATAATTCAGCCGCAATTTGGCTGAGCCGGGTGCTTTTGCGAGCGCCAGTTGATATTGCTGCTCGGCAGCCGTGAAACTGCGTTCGAGACTAAGGGATTCGGCGAGATTGCCAATATTATCCGCTGTGGGCGCGAGAGTGGCTGCCTCTTTGAAGGTTCGTGTCACCGGTTTGAAAATACCGGATTTCAGCCAAATTTCCGCAAGCACTCCATAAGCTGAAGCCTGCTCCGGATGCCGCACAAGATAGTGTCGCAAGACAGTTGCCGCCTCGTCCGTCGTGCCGGCTTCGGCCAGGCAGTGCGCCAGGCCGATTGCCGCTTCGGCCATGTCTGGCAAGGCGGAGTGGATGGCCTGGAAAAGTTGCGTTGCGCGTTCTGTCATGCCGGAAAGCCGGCAGGCCGTCGCGAGGGTGAAGGCGATCAGGATATCGGCCGGAGCCGCTGCGAATGCATTTTCCAGTCGGGAGCGTGCCTCGTTCCACTTTCCCGCGGCCATGAGCTGCTGGCAGTCGGCCAAAAGGGAGTCGCGGCTTTCCGGCATGGTGGCTGTCCCGGTCCGGTTTCGGTGCGAACGGATCTTGCGACAAAAGTGCGAGCGGATTCAGCACTCTGTCAATCGTCATTGCCGTGCCTGTCTGCAATGACTTGCGTTAGCGTGGCCCCGGTTCACACTATATGCTGTTTCTCAATGAGGATGACGGGACTGTCTATCCATGCGGCAATATCTCGATCTGATGGCGAAAGTGCTGGAAGAAGGTGCGGACAAAACCGACCGGACGGGGACCGGCACGCGGTCGATTTTCGGCCATCAGATGCGCTTCGATCTGTCCCGGGGATTCCCGGTTCTGACCACCAAAAAACTGCATCTGAAATCGATTATTCATGAGCTGCTCTGGTTTCTCGCCGGCGATACCAATATTGCGTATCTGCAGGAAAACGGCGTCCGTATCTGGAACGAGTGGGCGGACGAGAATGGCGATCTCGGGCCGGTTTATGGCCATCAGTGGCGATCCTGGCCGGACAAGGATGGCGGTACCATCGACCAGATCAGGAACCTGCTTGATGACATTCGCGAGCGGCCGGATTCTCGGCGTCTGATCGTTACCGCCTGGAACCCGGCGGACGTGCCGAAAATGGCCTTGCCGCCCTGCCATTGCCTGTTCCAGTTCTATGTCGCGGACGGCAAGCTCTCCTGTCAGCTCTACCAGCGCAGCGCGGATATCTTTCTCGGTGTGCCGTTCAATATCGCGTCTTACGCGTTGCTGACCCTGATGGTCGCTCAGGTCACGGGTCTGGAGCCTGGAGAGTTCGTGCATTCCTTCGGGGACACCCATCTCTACCGGAACCATTTCGATCAGGCCCGCGAGCAGTTACAGCGTGTGCCGGGGCGCCTGCCCACAATGCGTATCAATCCGGAGGTCACCGATCTGTTCGCATTCCGCTATGACGATTTCGAGCTTGTTGGCTATGAGGCCGCCCCGCATATCGCCGCGCCGGTCGCGGTCTAGAGATGGGCATGGACGATAAGGTTGTGCAGTTTCCGGTGCCGGTCATCGTTGTTGCGATGTCCGATAACGGAGT
Organism: uncultured Nisaea sp.; assembly: GCF_963974195.1. NCBI lineage: Bacteria > Pseudomonadati > Pseudomonadota > Alphaproteobacteria > Rhodospirillales > Thalassobaculaceae > Nisaea > uncultured Nisaea sp. The sequence goes on along the minus strand of NZ_CAXBDC010000001.1, from coordinate 42,976 downwards.
GATCGGGGACGGCGAGAAGATGCCCTGGCATCTGCCCGCCGATCTCAAGCGGATGAAGCGCATCACCATGGGCAAGCCGCTGGTGATGGGGCGCAAGACGTATCAGTCAATCGGCAGAGCCTTGCCCGGCCGCACCAATATCGTGGTGACCAGGGATCGGGGGTTCAAAGCCGAAGACATTGAGATTGTGCATAATCTTGACGAGGGGCTGGACCTTGCCCGCCGCGTGGCGCTGACGGATGGCGTTGACGAGATTGTCGTCTTCGGCGGTGCCGAGATCTATCGCCAGGCCTTCGACAAGGTACAGCGCCTGCATGTGACGGAAATCCATGTCGACGCCGAGGGGCAGACCCGGTTCCCCGACTTTGATCGCACCGAGTGGCACGAGACGGACCGGGAGAATCATCCGGCAGACGGAGACGCGCCCGCGCACAGTTTCGTCACGCTGGAGCGGAGCTGAGAAATGAAGAACGGGACGGTAAGCCTGCGCGCCATGGAGCCGGGCGACGCGGAGCAGGTGCTTGCGATCTATCAGGCCGGGATCGATACTGGTCACGCGACTTTCGAGGTAGCTGCGCCGGACTGGCCCGCGTTCGATGAGAAATACCTGCCCGACTGCCGGCTGGTCGCGCTTGCCGATGATGCTGTGGCGGGCTGGGTCGGCCTGACGCCGGTCTCGAGCCGCGCGGTCTATCGCGGGGTGGCTGAGCACAGCATCTATATCGCGCCCGACGCGCGCGGCACGGGTGTTGGCCGAAAGCTGCTCACAGCCTTGATCGAACAATCGGAGCAGGCCGGGTTCTGGACCCTGCAGACAAGCATCTTCCCGGAAAACGAAGCCAGTATCCGTCTGCATGTCGATCTGGGCTTCAGGGTAATCGGCACGCGGGAACGGATTGCGAAAATGACCTATGGCCCGTTGGAAGGGCAATGGCGCGACACCACCATCATGGAGCGGCGCAGCGCCATTGCCGGTCTCTAGCCAGGGGCTTAATTGAAGACGATATTCGGAGCTGCCCGGCTCCCCGTTTCGCCGCTGCCGACCTTGCTCCAGACCTTGTCCGCAATGCCTTTATAGGCAACCGAATGCGGGCTGTCCGGGGCCGAAACCACGATCGGGTTCCCGGCGTCCGAGGTCTCCCGGATATCCATATGCAGCGGCACCTCGCCAAGGAAATCGACGCCGATCCGCTCGGCTTCGTCACGGGCACCGCCATGCCCGAAGATGTCGGACCGCTCGCCGCAACTCGGGCAGAGGAAGTAGCTCATGTTCTCGATGATGCCGAGCACCGGCACATCGACCTTGCGGAACATGTTGAGACCCTTGCGGGCATCCAGCAGGGCAATGTCCTGCGGTGTGGAGACGATGACGGCACCGGCCAGCGGCACGCGCTGTGACATGGTGAGCTGGGCGTCGCCCGTGCCCGGCGGCATGTCGACGACGAGCACATCGAGTTCGCCCCAGAGAACATCGCGCAGCATCTGTTCCAGTGCACTCATCACCATCGGGCCGCGCCAGATGGTCGGGCTGTCCTCGGGCACCAGGAAGCCGATGGACATGCATTTGATGCCGAACCGTTCCAGCGGTTTCAGGGTCTTGCCGTCTTCCGTTGTCGGACGGCCGGAAATACCCATCATGCGAGGCAGGGACGGGCCATAGATATCCGCATCGAGAATGCCGACGGTGAGGCCGGAGGCCTTCAGCGCGAGGGCGAGGTTAATGGCGGTGGTGGATTTGCCGACGCCGCCTTTGCCGGAAGCAACGGCAATGATCGATTTGATGCCGGGGACCAGGGTTTTCTGAGTGTTCTGTGCCGGGCGCGCTTGCGGACCACCTGCGGCGGCCTGTGCCCGGGGCTGTGCGGTTTGCGGTGCCGGCTGTGCCTGGCCGCTCCCGCCCTGGCCGCCGGGGCGGTGTGCGGTGAGCACCGCCGTGACCGAGAGAACACCCGGTAATGCGTCCACGGCTTTCTCCGCCGCCTGGCGCAGCGGCTCAAGCTGCGGGCCGCGTTTCGGGTCGACCTCGATGGCGAAGCCGACATTGCCGTCTTTCACGACAAGACCACTCACCATGCCGAGAGAAACGATGTCCTGCCCCTTGTCAGGGTCTTCCACAACCTTGAGGGCTGCCAGGATCTGATCTTCGGTTACCCGTGCCATGCTTGATTTCTCCGGCTTTTGGCCAATATGCGAATTCAACGTAATGTTTCGCGCAAGCAGATATACGCTTCCCCTATTCCTTTGCAACAGGGGGGGCATCTGCTAAGAGCGACGAGCGCTTTATGATGAGGGGAAACATATATGCCTTGGAGTAATCAAGGTGGCGGCGGCGGTCCATGGGGCGGCGGCGGTGGTAACGGGTCTGGCGGCGGCGGTGGCGGTAAGTCTCCGTGGGGTGGCCGGGGACCAAGCGGCGGCGGTCAGCAACCGCCTGATATCGATGAGGTTATCCGCCAGGGACAGGCACGCCTGAAGCGTTTGCTGCCAAGCGGCATGGGCGGACCCACGGGCATCACGCTGATCGTTATAGGCCTTCTTGCTCTCTGGCTGTTTTCCGGTCTCTATCGGGTACAGCCGAACCAGCAGGGCATCGAACTCGTTTTTGGCCGTTTCACCGGTGTTCCGACCGAACCTGGCCTGCATTGGAATTATCCGTCTCCGATCGGCTCGGTGATCAAGCCCGACGTGACCCGGGAAAACAGGGTCGAAGTCGGTTATCGCAGTTCCGGGGACGGATCCGGCCGGAGTTCGGTGACGCGCGACGTTCCCGAAGAGAGCCAGATGATCACCGGCGATGAAAATATCGTCGATATCGATTTCGTCGTGTTCTGGCGGATCGCTGATGCCGGCGACTTCCTGTTCAATCTTCAGGATCCCGCCGAAACCGTGAAAATGGCGGCGGAATCAGCGATGCGTGATGCCATCGGCAAGCGACCGATCCAGGTTGCCCTGACCGAAGGCCGTCAGTTGATCGAAAGCACTGTGCAGGAAGATCTGCAGAGTTTGCTGACCGAATACGGTGCCGGTGTTTCCGTACGGCAGGTTCAGTTGCTGGCGGTGGATCCGCCGAAGCAGGTGATCGATGCCTTCAACGAAGTGCAGCGTGCGCGTCAGGATAAAGACCGGTTGAAGAACGAAGCCGAGACTTTCCGGAATGACGTGGTGCCGCGGGCTCGTGGTGAAGCGGCACAGATGATCGAAGAGGCGGATGCTTTCCGTCAGGAAGTCACCAACCGCGCCATCGGTGACGCGGATCGTTTCGAGTCGGTCTACAAGGCCTATTCGGCTGCCAAGGAGGTCACCCAGAAGCGTATCTATCTGGAGACCATGGAAGAGGTTCTCGGGAACGTGAACAAGATCATCATCGACAGTGGGTCGGGTGATGGAAACGGCGTGATCCCGTATCTGCCGTTGCCGGAAGTTCAGAAACAGATCCAGAAGAACCGCACCTCGACGGGAGCCACACAATGAACAGGGGACTCGCCGTTTTGGGCGTCCTGGTGCTGATCGCCGGGTTCGTCGCCTACTCCATGCTCTTCGTGGTGCCGCAGGTTCAGCAGGCGATTGTCCTGCAGTTCGGTGCCCCGATGGAAGCGGTCAAGGATCCTGGCCTGAAGTTCAAGTTGCCCTGGCAGAACGTGGTCTATTACGACAAGCGCGTACTGGATCTCGATCCGCCGAAGCAGCAGGTCATTCTGTCTGACCAGAAGCGTCTCGACGTGGATTCCTATGCACGCTTCAAGATCGTCGACCCGTTGCTGTTCTTCCAGACGGTGAAGGATGAGATGGGCGCCCGTTCGCGTTTGAGCCCGATCATCAACTCCGCACTGCGCCGTGTGCTCGGTAACGAAACGCTGCTGAGCATTCTCTCGGACCAGCGTATTTCGATCATGGCCAGCATTCGCCAGCAGGCGAATGACGGTGCCCGCCCGCTCGGCATGGAGCTGGTCGAGGTGCGTATTCGCCGTGCGGATTATCCGGAAGAAACCAGTCTCAACATTTACAACCGGATGAAATCCGAGCGTGAACGAGAGGCCAAGGAATTCCGGGCACAGGGTCAGGAAGAAGCGCAGAAGATCCGCGCCGATGCCGACAAGCAGCGTGTGGTGATTGTCGCCGAGGCCAAGAAACAGTCTGAAATGCTGCGTGGTCAGGGCGATGCGGAAGCCATCCGGATTTATGCGGAAGCTTTCGGCAAGGACCCCGAGTTCTTTGCTTTCTATCGCTCCATGCAGGCTTACCGGAACGCAATGAAAGGTGGCGACACGACGATGGTGTTGTCTCCGGATAGCGATTTCTTCAAGTACTTCAAAAACATCGAAGGCGCACCGGCTCCGCAATAGCGGGGCCGATGCGGCTCGGAAACAGACGAGGGCAGTGCCGTGACGGATTTACTGACGGCGCTCGCCCTCGTTTTTTTTATCGAGGGTTGTCTTTACGCACTGATGCCGGGCCGAATGAAGGCAATGATGCGGGCGGCGCTCGAACTGGATGAGAGCGTGCTAAGGCGCGCAGGCTTTATCGCCATGGTTCTGGGATTTGCGCTGGCCTGGATTTTGCGCGCCACCTGAGGCGTTTATGCCCTCCGACGCGGCCGGAACCAGAAAATGCCGCAATTCAGACACAGTTGCTCGATCAGCACCACATTGCCGCCACACCTTATCGTTATATCTGACATTATCGAGGGGCCGCGTTGAAAGCCGTTCGATCGTCCCTACCTTGATGGCTTATAGATGGGGCGAAAAGACTCACCTCTGTCGACGGGCCGCCGGTCCGCCGCTTCCGGGCCGGGATAGGGTCCCGATACCCGAAAAGGATAAAAGCTTTGCCAAGGAGCGTTGAAATCATGACAGGCGTCCCCACAGAAAACTCACACTCAGCCGTAAGAGGCCTGAGAAACGGTTTTGTGGCTGGTTTTATGGCTATCGCGGTAGCCATTCCGGTGTTTATGCCGGTGACACCCGCGATCGCCAGGGCCGCGCCGGAGAGTTTTGCCGATCTTGCCGAGAAGTTGCTTCCGGCGGTGGTCAATATCTCCACGACCCAGACCATTACCGCATCAAGCGACGAGCGCGCATTGCCGCCTGGCACGCCCTTCGAGGAATTCTTCAAGGAATTTGAAGATCGGATGCGTCCGAACGGTGAGCCGCGCTCCCGGCGGGCACAGTCCCTCGGCTCCGGCTTCATTGTCGATAAGGCCGGGTACGTCATTACGAACAACCACGTCATCCGGGACGCTGACGAGATCGTGATCCGCATGCAGGATGATACGGAATTCGAGGCGACGCTGGTTGGCACCGACCCGAAAACCGATATCGCCGTGCTGAAATTCGATCCCCGTGATGTCGATCTGCCGGTCGTGAAATTCGGAGATTCCGACAAGATGCGCGTCGGTGACTGGGTTGTCGCGATCGGTAACCCGTTCGGTCTTGGCGGTACGGTTACGGCCGGTATCGTTTCGGCCCGGGGCCGCGATATCGGACAGGGCCCGTATGATGATTTCATCCAGACGGATGCCGCCATCAACAAGGGCAATTCCGGTGGACCGCTGTTCAATATCGATGGCGAGGTGATCGGCGTGAACACCGTGATCTTCTCCCAGTCCGGCGGCTCCGTCGGTATTGGCTTCGCGGTTTCCTCCGCCCTGGCCGATCCGGTGGTCAAGCAGCTGCGTGAATTCGGCCGGACCCGCCGTGGCTGGCTCGGTGTGCGGATTCAGGAAGTGACCGACGAAGTTGCCGAGAGCCTGTCTCTTGACGGTGCGCGCGGCGCTCTGGTTGCCCATGTCAATGACAAGGGCCCTGCCAAGTCTGCCGGTATCCGTGCCGGTGACGTGATCCTGAAATTCAACAGCCGTGAAGTCGGCTCCATGCGCGAGCTGCCGAAGATCGTCGCCCAGACACCGATCGGCAAGGATGTGCCGGTGGAGCTGTGGCGCGGCGGCAAGCTGGTCAAGGTTACCGCGAATATCGGTGAGCTTGAGGAAGCCGAGAAAAAGGCCCTGCTTACCAGTGGTGGCCCGCAGCCGATGCAGGCCAAACCAGACCGGGTTGAGTCGCTTGGCCTTGAATTGTCGGCAATCAGCGACGACATGCGGGGTAAGTACTCTCTTGGAGACGATGCCAAGGGGGTCGTGGTCACGGAGGTTGATCCGAATGGCCCGGCCGCCCGTGACTTGCGGGCAGGCGATGTGATTGTCGAGGTGCAGCAGACACCCGTGACATCACCGTCCAGCGTTCAGAAGGGCATCGCGACGGCCAAGGATGCCGGCAAGAAGTCGGTTCTGCTTACCGTTAACCGCGGTGGTGAAATGAGGTTTGTCGCACTCCGCATTACTGAGGGCTAATTCTCCCCCGCCCCCCCAGGCAGCCCCAGCGGGTGCGACGCGCGGCGCCGGTCGAAAGACCGGCGCCGTTGTTTTTAGCGCAAGCCATATCAGACGAAAGTGAGATCAGACGCGGGCGTGATCAGCCGGCGAATTCTGACTGTTTGTATCCCTGCAGATAAAGCAGACCGGTGAGGTCCCCGTGATCGATCCGGAAGGCGGCCGCCTCGCGTACGGCCGGTTTGCCCCGGAAGGCGACGCCCATGCCGGCCGCCTGCAGCATGGCTAGATCGTTCGCGCCGTCGCCGACCGTCACGGCGTTCGCCGGATCAATGCCGAGTTCGGCACAGAAACCGTTGAGAGCAACGAGTTTCGCATCCCGCCCCAGGATCGGCTCTCCAACGGTGCCGGTAAAACAGCCATCGGCGACGTTGAGCGTGTTGGCGCGGTCGGTATGGAAGCCGAGCCGTTCCCGGACCGGGCCGGTCAGCGATGTAAAGCCGCCGGAGACCAGGGCGGTATAGGCTCCGTCGCGCCGCATGGTGGCAACAAGCGCCTGGGCGCCCGGGGTCACTTCGACTTCGGCCAGAAGACGGTCCAGCAGGCTGGACGGATGCCCTACCAGCATCGCGACCCGTTCCTTCAGTGCTGCCTCGAAATCAAGCTCGCCCCGCATGGCCCGCGCAGTGATCGGCGCGATCTTGTCGCCGATCCCGGCATAGCTGGCGAGATCGTCGAGGGATTCGGACGTGATGATCGTTGAATCCATATCCGCGATCAGCAGTTTCTTCCGGCGTCCGGCTGAAGGCTGGAGATTGACGTCTGCCACGAGGCCGGAGAGCGCGGAGCGCAGAATGTCCGCAAGTCCTTCGGCGACGGAGCCGTCAAAGGGCAGGTCGACGGCAATCGCCGGGGCGAGCCAGTCGGCGGTGCCGGCAGTGAGACCATTATCGCGCAGGGCTTTTTCGGCTTCGGTCACGGCGGCGGCGTCTAGGGACGGAGCCGCTGGATTCGCTGTAAGCGTGAGGACATATTGCATGGGCCCGGCTTATCGCGTAATCGCCATGGCTATGTCCAGCGAAGTTTCAGATACGGAAGACGGCTCCGGCACGGCCCGGGACGGTACGATCAGGGCCATCGTCATTGGCGGGCCGACCGCGAGCGGCAAATCTGCGCTTGCCGTCGATCTTGCCGAGGAGATGGGCGGGACCGTCATCAATGCGGACTCGATGCAGGTTTACCGCGAGCTGGACATCATCACCGCCAGACCCGATCCGGCTGATCTGGAGCGGGCGCCGCACCGGCTATACGGCTTTCTCGGCGCGGCGGAGGTTTGCTCGGCGGCGCTGTGGCGTGAACATGCCCTTGGCGAAATTCACAAAGCCGCGCAGGCGGGCAGGGTGCCGATCCTCTGCGGCGGCACTGGTCTCTATCTGCGCGCCCTGACACATGGGCTATCCGAGATGCCCGAAGTCTCGCCCGATGTGCGGGCCGCGGCGCGGGCGCTGCATGCGGAGATCGGCGGAGCCGCGCTCCGGCAAAGGCTGGCGGAGGGGGACCCGGTCCTGGCGGCCCGTCTGCACGACGGAGACAGCCAACGGCTGATCCGCGCCTGGGAGGTCTTGCAGGATACGGGACAGCCGCTTTCCACCTGGCAGGATCGTCCGGCGGAACCTCCTGAAGGCATCGACTTCTTCACCATCACAGTCTTGCCGGAACGTGCGTCTCTGTATCGCAACTGCGATGGACGCTTTGAAAAAATGCTGGAGCGCGGCGCCTTGCAGGAGGTTGAAGCCCTGATGGCCCTTGATCTTGATCCCGCATTACCTGCGATGAAGGCCTTGGGCGTGCCTCAACTGATTGAATTTATTAATGGAAATATGCCGCGCGAGGAGTGCGTCCGGATCGCGCAAAGGGACACGAGACGCTATGCAAAACGGCAAATGACATGGTTCCGTAATCAGGTCCATGCAAATTTGACCCTCTCTGAGCAACATTCGGAAAGATTGGATGAAAAAATCTTTAATAATATTCGTCAGTTTCTGTTGACCGGTTATAGCTGACGGTCTAGGTTCCGGCCCGTCGCGACGCCTTTGGTGTCGCGATATTTGTCTGAGTTTCTGTTGATCTAATTGATTTAACAGGGTTTTATCTGATCAATCCCGCCCGGTGGCGGGGCGGCTCTTGCCGCAACTGCGAATATGACTTGAGAGAGGAACGGTAAAATGGCTACCCCGCGCACGCCGCATACCCGAAAACCCGACGCCCAGATGAATGGGGCGGCGATCATTCTCAAAGCGTTGCAGGATCAGGGCGTAGAAGTAGTATTCGGCTATCCCGGCGGGGCGGTATTGCCGATCTATGACGAGATCTTCAAGTCCAACCGTATCCGCCACATCCTTGTGCGCCATGAGCAGGCGGCCGTGCATGCGGCGGAAGGGTATGCCCGTTCGACCGGTAAGGTCGGCTGCGTTCTGGTGACATCCGGTCCGGGCGCGACCAATGCCGTGACCGGCCTGACCGACGCGCTGATGGACTCCATTCCGATTGTCTGTCTGACCGGGCAGGTGCCGACGCATCTGATCGGCAATGATGCCTTCCAGGAAGCGGACACGACCGGTATCACCCGGCCCTGCACCAAGCATAATTATCTGGTGAAGGACGTCACGCGCCTTGCCGATACTATTCACGAGGCGGTTTACGTCGCCAAAACCGGCCGTCCGGGCCCGGTTGTGGTCGATCTGCCGAAGGACGTGCTGTTTGCCGAAGGCCCTTATTATGCCCCGAACGGTAATGAGCATCCGAGCTACAAGCCGCAGGTGAAGGGTGACGAGAGCGCCATCGAGCGCGCCGTCGATCTGCTGGCGAAAGCCAAGCGGCCAATTTTCTATGGCGGCGGTGGCCTGATCAATGCCGGCCCGAAAGCATCGAAGCTCTATGCCGAGCTGGTCCGTCTGACCCAGGCGCCGACAACCCTGACGCTGATGGGCCTCGGCGCCTATCCGTCCCAGGATCGCCAGTTCCTCGGCATGCTCGGCATGCACGGCACCTACGAAGCCAATCTCGCGATGTATAATTGCGATGTGATGATCAATATCGGGGCGCGGTTCGATGACCGGGTGACAGGTCGCATCTCGGACTTCTCGCCGAATTCTACCAAGGTGCATGTCGATATCGACCCCAGCTCGATCAACAAGAACGTTGTCGTGGACCTGCCGATCATCGGCGATGCGGCGACCATTCTGGAGCAGATGCTCAAGGTCTGGAAAGCCAAGGGTTACAAGGCCAACAGCAAGCCGCTGGAGAAGTGGTGGGCGCAGATCGAGAAATGGCGTGAGCGCAAGTGCCTGGCCTTCACGGAAGACTCCTCGATCATCAAGCCGCAGCATGCGATCAAGCGCTTGTACGAGCTGACCCGTGACCGTGACACCTACATCACCACCGAAGTCGGCCAGCACCAGATGTGGGCAGCCCAGTATTTCGGCTTCGAGGAGCCGAACCGCTGGATGACCTCCGGTGGCCTCGGCACAATGGGCTATGGCCTGCCGGCCGCGATGGGCGTGCAGATTGCGCACCCGGACTCAACGGTGATCGATATCGCCGGCGAGGCCTCCTACCTGATGAATATTCAGGAGCTGTCGACGCTCGCCCAGTACCGGTTGCCGGTGAAGTCCTTCATCGTCAATAACCAGTGGATGGGTATGGTCCGGCAGTGGCAGGAACTGAACCATGGTGGCCGCTATTCCGAGAGTTATTCGGAAAGCCTGCCGGACTTCATCAAGGTCGCGGAAGCATTCGGTGGCGTTGGCTTGCGTGCCGAGACGGTCGACCAGCTTGATGACGTGATCATGGAGATGCTGGAGACGGATCGTTTCGTGCTGGCCGATATCATGGTCAAGAAGGACGAGAACTGCTTCCCGATGATCCCCTCCGGCGCGGCGCATTACGAAATGCTGCTTGGGCCGGACGACAAGGCGGAGCTGGAGACGTCGGAGAACGGGATGGTTCTGGTCTAGGAGCTAACGGAGCCCGTTTGCCCTGAAAAAGGCGCGGGCGCCGTCCACCCCTTCGCTCTATAAAGGTATCGGTGGCCGACAGGCTGCCCAGAATTTGGAATATTCACGTGAACGCAACCACTGAAATAGCAGAAGCGGCCCACACACTTGCCGTTCTGGTGGATGACGAGCCGGGCGTGCTGGCCCGGGTCATCGGTCTGTTCTCCGGCCGGGGCTACAATATTGAAAGCCTGACGGTCTCGTCCGTCGACACGGCTGCCCATCTTTCCCGGATCACCATCGTGACGACGGGGACGCCGCAGATCATTGCCCAGATCAAGGCGCAGCTTGGCCGTCTGGTGCCGGTTCATTCCGTGCACGACCTGACGCTTGAGGGCCCGCATCTGGAACGCGAGCTGGCGCTGATCAAGATCCGCAATGTTGGCGAGCATCGCATCGAGGCGCTTCGCATTGCCGACATGTTTCGTGCCCGCGCCATTGACAGCACGCTGGAAAGCTTTGTTTTCGAGCTGACCGGCAGCCCGTCCAAGATCACGGCGTTTGTCGAGCTTATGAGTGCGCTTGGCGCGATCGAGGTGTCCCGCACCGGCGTGGTCGCGATCGCCCGGGGCAGCAATCTGGATATGCCTGTCTTCAGCACGCTGGAGGTCAACCGCAAGAAGGCCAAGCAGCCGGCGGCGGGGAAGAAGGCACAGAAAAAGGCCTGAACGGGCCTAAGGCAGCGGGCGCTATCGGAGCCCGACCCGTTGCCCGATTAATTCTGCCCGGCGGCTTTCGCCGGGTGGGAGCCACAGGGCTCCATTAAAGTGTTGAGTTACAGGAACGGAAACGAGAGGGCCTAGAAATGCGCGTCTATTACGATCGGGATGCCGACGTCAATCTGATCAAGAACAAGAAGGTTGCGATTGTCGGTTACGGCAGCCAGGGCCATGCCCACGCCAATAATCTGAAAGACAGTGGCGTGAAGGACATCGTCGTCGCGCTGCGTGAAGACTCGTCCAGCCGTGCCAAGGTCGAAGCCGCCGGTCTGAAATGCATGACTGCAGCGGAAGCCGCCAAGTGGGCCGATGTCGTCATGATGCTGACCCCGGATGAAGGCCAGTCCGACATCTATGATCAGGATCTGAAGGACAACATGCGCGAAGGCACCGCCATCGCATTCGCGCACGGCTTCAACATCCATTTCAGCTTCATCGATCCGCGCCCGGACCTCGATGTCTTCATGATCGCACCGAAGGGCCCGGGTCACACCGTGCGCTCCGAATATGTGCGTGGTGGCGGCGTGCCGTGCCTGGTTGCCGTGCATCAGAACGGCTCCGGCAATGCCCTCGAGATCGCGCTGTCCTATTCCTCCGCCATCGGCGGTGGCCGGGCAGGCACCATCGAGACCAGCTTCAAGGAAGAGTGCGAAACCGATCTGTTCGGCGAGCAGGCTGTCCTCTGTGGCGGTCTCTGCGAGATGATCAAGGCCGGTTACGAAACGCTGGTCGAAGCCGGTTATGCGCCGGAAATGGCCTATTTCGAGTGCCTGCATGAAGTGAAGCTGATCGTCGACCTGATCTTCGAAGGCGGCATCGCCAACATGAACTACTCCATCTCCAACACGGCCGAGTATGGCGAATATGTCACCGGCCCGCGCATCATCACCGATGCGGTGAAGGCGGAGATGAAGAAGGTTCTCGAAGACATCCAGTCCGGCGATTTCGCCCGCCGCTGGATGCTGGAAAACCAGGTCAAGCAGGCCGGCTTCAAGACCATGCGCCGTCGTGCCGCCGAGCATGACATCGAAGTGGTCGGCGAGAAGCTGCGCGCCATGATGCCGTGGATTTCCCAGAACGCTCTCGTCGACAAGGCGAAGAACTAATCTGGCGGCTCCACCTGCCGGTCTGGCAGAACTAACCTGAAGGTAGCGCGGCGGCGATTCTCTCGCCGCCGCGCCGCCACTTTCGCGCGTTAGAAAATTTTTGCTAAAGCGGCGCGACAATTAAATTTCATAGTAAGCTGATTCTTTGATATGATTCCCTCGTGGCGTCACCGAATTCGGGTGGAGTACGTGGGGCAAATGCATCGGGTGACTGTTTTCCGTTGCAAGGCCAATCCGAACTTTGGTCTATTCCGGCGGCGGCACTGTATGTGAACCGATTCCGAAGCGCGCGACCGGGCTGAACCTATATGTTTTTTGCAAACCTACTTGGCATGCTCTCCGCCGACATGGCGATTGACCTTGGGACAGCGAACACGCTGGTCTACGTGAAAGGTCGCGGCATCGTCCTCAATGAACCGTCGGTTGTCGCTATCGCCACTGTGCGCGGCAAGAAACAGGTTCTCGCCGTTGGTGATGAAGCGAAACAGATGCTGGGCCGAACGCCCGGCAATATTCAGGCGATCCGGCCGCTGCGCGATGGCGTGATCGCGGACTTCGAAGTCGCCGAGGAAATGATCAAGCACTTCATCCGCAAGGTGCATAACCGGCGCAGCTTCGCCAGCCCGCAGGTCATCGTCTGCGTGCCGTCCGGCTCGACAGCGGTTGAGCGCCGGGCCATCCAGGAGAGCGCGGAAAGTGCCGGCGCCCGCCGGGTGTTCCTGATCGAGGAGCCGATGGCCGCCGCGATCGGCGCCAACCTGCCCGTGACGGAGCCGACCGGCTCCATGGTCGTCGATATTGGCGGCGGTACCACCGAGGTCGCCGTGCTGTCTCTCGGCGGCATCGTTTATTCCCGCTCTGTCCGGGTCGGTGGCGACAAGATGGACGAAGCCATCATCGCCTATATCCGCCGGAACCATAACCTGCTGGTGGGTGAGGGCAGTGCGGAACGGATCAAGAAAGAAATCGGCTCTGCCTTCCCGCCGGAAGACGGCGTTGGCAAGACCCTCGAGATCAAGGGCCGGGATCTGATGAACGGCGTGCCGAAGGAACTGGTCATCGACCAGAGCCAGGTCGCCGAAAGCCTGGCCGAGCCGGTCAGCCAGATCATCGAGGCGGTCAAGGTCGCCCTGGAGCAGACCCCGCCGGAGCTTGCGGCCGATATCGTCGACAAGGGCATCGTGCTCACCGGCGGCGGCGCATTGCTCGGCAATCTCGATTACGTGCTGCGGCACTCGACCGGCCTGCCGGTTTCCATCGCCGACGACCCGCTTTCCTGTGTGGCCCTCGGTACGGGGCGCTGCCTCGAGGAAATGAAGGTTCTTCGCAACGTTCTCATCGGTGCTTACTGATCGGTGATGCTGCGGTAATGGCTCGGTAGGAAGGTAAGGCAAGGAATGGGGCGTAGACCGGCATCATTTTCCCGTGTCGCCCAACCTGTGCGAACCCTTTGGCAGCGCTTTGCCTTTACCGCGCTCGTTCTCGCGGCTTTCGGGCTCATGTTGCTTGGCAAAGCGGACATCGTTGTCGTCAAGCGGCTGCAGATCGCTGCCGTCGATGCCGTCACGCCTATCCTCGATGCCTTGTCTCACCCCGCCGCGGCCGTGTCTCAAGGTGTGGAAACCGTGCTCTCTCTTCGGGATCTTCACGCAGAGAATGAGCGTCTGCGTGAAGAAAACAGCCGCCTGAAACAATGGCAGCATGTTGCCCACTTGCTGGAATCCGAAAACAAGACCCTGAAGCGTCTGACCCATCATGTTGGGCCGCCGCCTGTCAGCTATATTTCCGCCCGTGTGATCGCCGAGGCGGGCGGTCCGTTCGTGCGCAGCGCCCTGTTGAACGCGGGCCGCCGCAGCGGTGTTCGACGGGGGCAGGGCGTGGTCTCGGAAGACGGCCTCGTCGGGTCTGTCGTCGAGGTTGGCGAGCTGCATTCGCGCGTGCTTCTGGTAACGGACCTCAATGCCCAGATCCCGGTTCTGATCGGTGCGGCGCGGGAGCCGGGTATTCTGGTCGGGGACAACACCAACCATCCGCGCATCCTTTACCTGCCGCAGAACAACCGGGTTTCTCCCGGCGATCTGGTGATCAGCTCCGGCCATGGCGGCATGCTGCCGTCCGGCCTGCCCGTGGGCACTGTTTCCTCCGTCTCTGAGACCGGTATCCGTGTTACGCCGGTGGTTGACTGGACCCATCTCGAGTTCGTCCGGATCGTCGATTACCGGATGCAGGGGGTGATCCCCGGTCCGATGGACCCGCCGCCCTTTACCGTTCTGGCGCCGGACCCGGAGCCGACCCTGGTTGAGCGGCTGGGCGTGACCCGCGGAAAGACCGATAGATGAAGACGAGTTTCGTCCAAAGAATGGATCTTTGGGCGCGCCATCTGATGCCTGCCGTGACGACGTTGCTGCTGGTGCTGGTGAGCGCGGTGCCGCTCGGCATTCCGGGATATGCGCAGGTTTCGCCCGCCTTCACGCTGATGGCTGTCTTTTACTGGGCTGTCTACCGGCCCGATCTGACGCCCCCCTCCGTGGTCTTCCTGACCGGGCTGGCCGAGGATCTGGTGCATGGCTACCCGCTCGGCCTGACCGCCATTATCTTTCTTGCTGTTTATGGTGTGACGACGACCCAGCGTCAGACTTTCCTGACCAAACCCTTCTTCATTGCCTGGGGAGGCTTCGTCATTATTTCCTTCGGCGCGTTCCTGCTGGACTGGACGCTCATGTCGCTGTTTTCGCTGGCATGGATCATGCCGGACACGGTGCTGGTCCGTTTTGGTCTGACAGTGGCGCTTTTCCCGGCCATGGCATGGCTCTTCGTTCGCGTTCACCGCTATCTGGTGCGATAATATGCGGATGAAGAACCCAAAGGATCAGGATACCAAGCGGGCCTTCACGCGGCGCTCGCTGATACTCGGCGCAGGCCAGCTCGGCCTGGTCGGCGCTCTTGGCGCGCGACTCTACTATCTTCAGGTGGTGGAAGCGGACCGGTACAGGACGCTCTCCGAGGAAAACCAGTTCAATCTGGAACTGCTGCCGCCGACCCGCGGTGTGATCCTGGACCGCAACGGTATTCAGGTTGCCTCGAACGAGGATAATTTCCGCGTTGATCTTGTCCCCGAGCAGACCAGCGATGTCCGCGCGACAATCGATGCATTGCGCCAGGTCGTTCCGGTCGATGACTGGAATGTGAAGCGGGTTCTGAAGGAAATCGCCCGCAAGCGCAGTTTCGTGCCGGTGACCGTGGTCGAGAATCTGACCCGGGAGGATATCAGCCGGGTCGCGGTCAATGCGCCTTATCTGCCCGGTATCCGGATCGAGGAGGGACGCTCCCGGGTTTATCCGTTCGGCTCCAAGGCGGTGAATATCACCGGTTATGTCGCGGCGGTCTCGGACACTGAACTGACCGGCGATCCCGTGCTGGAGTTGCCGGACTTCCGCATCGGCAAGAGCGGCATCGAAAAACTCTACGATCAGGAAATGCGCGGCTCCGCCGGCCGCCGTCAGGTGGAGGTGAACGCGCTTGGCCGGATCATCCGGAAGCTTCCGGGGGATGAGGGCCAGCCGGGCAAGAACATCCGCCTGACCCTGGATATGAACCTGCAGGTCTTCGCCCATGAGCGGCTTGAGCGTGGCCACGCGGAACGGGTTCCCATCGCGGATATCCGGGTGCAGGAAGCTCTTGCGCGATCGGGTGTGCCGAAGCGCTATCTGGAAAATGACGACGGGACGGTGTTCCTCGACGAGGGCGGCAACATCGTGCAGGGCGAGAGCGGTGCCGCGATTGTCATGGATGTGCATACGGGCGAGATCCTGACCATCGCCTCGACGCCCGGTTTCGATCCGAACAATTTCAACAAGGGGCTGAGCGCCCGGGATTGGGAAAATCTGCTTTCCAATCCTCGCCATCCGCTGACCAACAAGGCGATTGCCGGAACCTATCCGCCCGGCTCGACCTTCAAGATGATCGTGGCGCTTGCCGCGCTTGAAGCGGGTGTGGTAGGGCCGGAAACCCAGGTCTACTGCAACGGTCACACGGATCTCGGCAATGCCCGCTTCCACTGCTGGAAGCGCTGGGGCCATGGCAAGATGGATGTCATGGATGCCCTTGAGCAGAGCTGCGATGTCTATTTCTACGAGGCTGCGAAACGTGTCGGTATCGACCGGATCGCGGAAATGGCGCGCCGTTTCGGTCTCGGCGAGACGCTGGAGATCGAGCTGCCGGGTGAGCGGAACGGCCTGATCCCGACGCGGGAATGGAAGCTCGCGGTCCGTGGCGAGCGCTGGCAGAAGGGGGAAACCCTGATCACCGGTATCGGACAGGGATTCGTCCTGGTGACGCCGCTGCAGCTCGCGGTCATGACCGCGCGGCTGGTCAATGGCGGATATGCGGTGAAACCCTCGCTGATCCGCCGGGAGGAAGGCGACGCGCCTGTTCCGAAGATGAATATTTCGCGCGGCCACCTTGCCCATGTGCTTGAAGGCATGCGGCGGGTGGTCAATGGCGCACATGGCTCGGCGCGGAGCGCCAAGATCCCGGATTCCGGCTTTGAGGTCGGCGGCAAGACTGGAACGGCGCAGGTCCGGCGGATCACCAAGGCAGAGCGGGCGACCGGCGTGATCAAGAACGAGGATCTGCCCTGGCGTGAGCGGGATCACGGATTGTTTGTCGGCTACGCTCCGGCGGATGCGCCGCGCTATGCGGTTGCGGTCGTGCTGGAGCATGGCGGCGGCAGTAAGTACGCGGTGCCGATAGCCCGGGACATTCTTGCCCGGGCGATGGAAGCTGACGGGTTCGAGGCTTCGGAAGCCGAGCCGGTGGAAATCCTGCCGCAAGCTCAACCTGAAACGGATCAGGGCTAGGCCATGGCGACCGGCATGCACTCCAACTCACTCAATCCGCCGGAGCTGACGCTTGGCATCAAGCTGCAGCAGATCAACTGGGGGCTCATCCTGCTCCTGACGCTGATCGCTTCCGTCGGCTTTGCCATGCTCTATTCGGCCGCCAACGGCAGCTGGACGCCTTGGGCCATGCGCCAGGCCATCCGGTTCGGTATCGGCCTGGTGATCACGCTTGGCATTGCGCTGATCGACCTGCGGTTCCTGATGCGCTGGTCCTACGCCTTCTATTTCCTGTCTCTGGGACTGTTGGGGGTTGTGGAAATCGCGGGTGAAATCGGTATGGGCGCGCAGCGCTGGATCGATCTCGGTGTCTTCCGTCTGCAACCGTCCGAGCTGATGAAACTGGCATTGGTGCTGGCGCTGGCGCGCTATTTCCATCGCCAGACTTTCGAGGAAGTCGGTCGTATTCGCAGTCTGTTCGTGCCGCTGGTTCTGGTCTTTTCGCCGGCGATCCTGGTGCTGCGTCAGCCGGATCTGGGCACGGCCGGCATGATTATTCTTGGTGGCGGGGCGATATTTTTTCTTGCCGGTGTGCGGATCTGGAAATTCGTCACGGTTCTGGTGCTTGGCCTGTCTGCGATCCCGATCGGCTGGCAGTTCCTGCATAATTACCAGAAGAACCGGATCCTGACATTCCTCAACCCGGAGAACGATCCTCTTGGCGCGGGGTATCACATCCTGCAATCCAAGATCGCGCTCGGCTCCGGAGGTCTATTCGGCAAGGGGTTCCTGCAAGGCTCTCAGAGCCATCTGAATTTCCTGCCGGAAAAGCAGACTGACTTCATTTTCACCATGCTTGCCGAAGAGCTCGGGCTGGCGGGGGCACTGTTCCTGCTGCTGCTGTATGTCCTGGCGCTTGGATATGGCTTTGCCATCGCGTTGCGTTGTTCCAGCCAGTTCGGCCGCCTGCTTGCGCTGGGGACAACGACGACGCTGTTTCTCTACATGTTCATCAACATTGCCATGGTGATGGGGCTTATCCCGGTTGTCGGCGTTCCGTTGCCTCTGATCTCCTATGGTGGAACAGCCATGCTGACGGCAATGATCGGCTTTGGCCTGATCATCAATTGCTATGTTCATCGTGATATCGAGATTGGCCGGCAAAGCTTCGAGGATGAGGATTGAGACTGTTTCTCCTCACTGCGCCAGCTCCGAAATGTCTTATGGTTGAGTTTTTCTTAAACAGAAAAGCACTTTAATAGACTTTTAAATGGTTTTTACGGTAAACTGACGTCAACAAGCGTTTTATTATGTAAAACTGCCTGCTGGTTTCAGCGCAGTGCCGAACGGGGTGGTGATCCTTGGATAATATTGAACGCAAAAGCCTGAAAATTCTCGCTGACTCCACGCGTGAGAGCCAGGGTGAGAACGACCTTACACGCAATCTCGATGCAGCAGCCGAAACCGGCGATCGGGAAGAATACGACCGGGCCAGGGACAGCTTTGATTCCCTGCCGCCGGAAGAACGGCGCAGTATCGGTAGCGGCGCTATCGAGCATGCGGAAACCGTCCGGATAGAAGCCAAGCTTTCCAAAGCGACCAGTGGTCGGCCGATACCGCCAGATCAACAGGCCGAGGAAGAGCGCGATATGCTCGGGTTGGATTGGGTGCTGGGAAAGCCTGAGGGCACTCCGGTGCCAAGAAGCAAGAAGAAGACCCAGATGCGCGCCCCGAAATCTCCCCGCCCAACGGCCCAGGCGCCCTTGCCGGACGACGGGGAAGGGAACTGGAATTGGCAGGCGCTGCCGGACGACCCAACCCTGCGAAGCGGTAAGAAAACGAAGGACCCCTTGCAGGAGCTGCGCGAGCAGATGCTTGGACCGGACTCAGGCCACACCTGGCGGCGATCCTCGCCTTCCGGCGAATAATTCAAAACCCGCTTGCAATAGGATCACGCCTTTAGTATCAATCCGCTCCTTCGACGGGCGGGCGCATAGCTCAGTTGGTAGAGCAGCTGACTCTTAATCAGCGGGTCGTAGGTTCGAGTCCTACTGCGCCCACCACTCTCCGCCTTGAAATCAATAGCTTGCTCAACGGACGTGGCGATGCCCGACCGTGCAGCTTACATGCTTCGAACTCTCTCGAAATCCAGAAACGCGATAAGCTTGTCGACGATTACGCGATCATCCGACAGGGGGAAAATCGCGCGCTCAATCGTGTGGTGATAGTTGTTGAGTTTCCGGAATTCGTGGTCTGAAAAAACCGGGCGTTTTTCCAGAACGGGCAGGCGGTATTCAGTCAGGACTTTCTCTCTGACATCACCAAAATCGATCTCGTCCATATACATCCCGGTATAGTCACTGCCATACATTTCGACGATTTTGGTGCCCACGAGACGAATTCGTAGCCTTGCACCACCATCCTCGACATCGACCAGGATGATGGATGAGAGAAGCCGGGGCATTTCCACCGGATCGAAATCTTCCCGCCGTGGCATGAGATGGGTGCCGCGTTTACCATCCCAGAGCGCGAATGCCTTGCGGAGAAGCGGGGACTTCACGCGTGCGAACGGTTTTTCATCGATATTCAACTGCGGCATCGCATTCGTTTTGGAGCGTGATTTTCCTATCTGTTTTTCAACATACCAATCATGGCTCGTAAATGTGAGTGCTGATTGCGCTATCGGGGATCATTCCTGAGGGGAGCGTGAGCATAATGCCGGATTATCCAGATACCCCGGATAACCGGGCCACCGCCGTCCTGTTCAGCTGTACGCACCGGCGGAGTAGGTAAGCTCGTAGGAGTGAGAATAGAGCTCGAAAACAATACCGAACGGATCTTCGACATAGACCATCCGGTAGGGTTTCTCGCCCGGGAAGTACTCGCGCACAGGCATGCGCTGCTTTCCGCCCGCGGCCACGATCCTGGCGGCAAGTGCCTCGATATCCGGATCCTGGATGGCGAAATGGAACATGCCGGTCCGGCGGAACGGCAGATTGTCTTCGGGGGCATGATTGCCTTCGAACTCAAACAGCTCGAATCCGATCCGGTCGGCGGTGGCAAGATGCGCGATGCGGAACCTGCCCCAGCCTTCGCCGAAAACATCGTTACACATCACACCGATGTCGGTGTCGTCATCCGTGATCAGGGTCGGTGGCATGATGACGTAGAAGCCGAGCACGTCGCGGTAGAATTCGACGGCCCTGTCCAGGTCAGGGACGGACAGGCCTATATGGGAGAAGGTGCGGGGTGTGGTCTGGGGCATGAAAATCTCCTGAAACTGCGTTCAGGTGAGATTTAGGATTTCTGATGCATGTTTTGAAATTATCGTTTGAACGAAAATAGATTACGTTTTGTAATGATGCATGTTGAATGCACGATGGCTCGAGACATTCGTAACCCTTTGCGAGACGGGGCACTTCACGCGTGCCGCCGAGCAGCTGCACATGACCCAGCCGGGCGTCTCGCAACATTTGAAGAAGCTTGAGGCACAAATCGGGCAACCGCTGATTTCCCGTGACGGCAAGAGTTTTACCCGAACTCCCGCAGGTGAGGCGGTACTGGCTCTCGGGCGCGAACGCCGCGCCGGAGAGCGCGCCCTGCATGAGGCGCTGGGCGCGGACGATCCGGATGTGGGCAAGGTTACGCTGGCCTGCTCCGGCAGTCTCGCCATGCTGGTCTATCCGCATTTTCTTGGCTTGATGGAGCGTGCGCCCAGGCTGATGATCAGCCTGGAAGCAACGCCGCAGGCGCGGATCGTGGATGGCGTTTTGTCTGGCGATTTCGATATCGGCATTGTCGATCACGCACCGGGCCATGCGCGACTGTCCAGTGAAAGGCTTGGGGCCGATGAATTGACCCTGGTACTGCCGGCGGGCGCGGAGCGCAGGGTCGATTTCGATGATCTGCAAACGCGCGGCTTTATCGCCCATCCGGACGGGTTCGGGTATGCGGAGGAGCTGTTCTCGGCAAATTTTCCGGAGGCGTTCCACGGGGTGGAGCAATTACGCCTGCGGAGTTTCATAAACCAGATCGGCCAGATACCGGAGCCTGTCGCGCGGGGGCTGGGATACACGATTTTGCCGCGCAGCGGGATTGATGCTTATCCGGGGCGGGCTCTTCTGACGTGTGCCGAGCTGCAGCACCCGGTGCGTCATGAGCTTTGGCTGATCCAGCGCCGCGGCAAAGTGCTCGCGGCCAGAACGCGGCGTGTACGGGATTTGCTGGGCGGGCTTTTGCTGCCTCTTTAGGAGGCGGGGCTTTATTGCCCGGATTTCATGACACCGGCCCGCAGCCCTGGAGCTGTGCCGTGGCCCTCCCGTCCGGCAGAAAGACCGCAGTCGCCGGGTCTTGTCCTACGGTCGTGATGACAATCATCGCGCCGGCAATCTCCGATGAGTCGATGACTGTCTGCCCGTATAGGCCCTCGGGTAATGTGTCGTCGACATCCACGGTGAAGATAACGCGTCCGCGCCCTTCAAGCCTGTCAAACAGGATAGATGCGACGCGGTCGCCGTCCGTGACGGGGGCGAAGCTCCGGACCGAATCCCGGCCCTCGGCAATCCCGAATGGCTCGTAGACGCTCGCGCCCGCGCCGCCTTCGGAAATATCGAACAACAGACCGCCTGCCGAGCTGCGGAGGTCTATCTGCAGGCCGAAATCGTAATATTCGCAGTCGTTCAGGTTCTCGACGATGAACAGGTCTGAGGGGGAAGCCTCAATGAATGTCACGGCCAGATCCGCCAGTGCCGCCGAGGGCAACAGGGACAGGAGAGCGGTGAGGAACGTGCGACCGGTCATATGGAGGATATAGGTCTGCGTGCGAGGGGGGACAGTCCCGATGACCTTTTAGTGAATATACAGAAATTTTTGCTGTTGTAGCCTACATGCAGACAAGCATGTCTGTAGTGGGAGATCCAATATGCAAAAAATCAAAAAAATACTGACATCCTTCGGTTTTGCTGCCGCTCTTCTGACGGCGGCGCCGGCATTTGCGGATGGTCATCTGGAAAAAGCCATCGCTGCCCGCCAGGCTGTGATGTCCCTTTATTCCTTCAATCTCGGCCAGCTCGGGGCGATGGCGAAAGGTGACGTGGCATATGACGCTGCGGCGGCCAGCGCGGCTGCGGGCAACCTCGCGGCGCTGGCCGCGCTGGATCAGGGCGCAATGTGGCCGCAAGGCTCGGACGCGACCGCGATGCCGGACAAGACCCGCGCCAAGGCGGAAATCTGGTCGACCTATCCGGAGGTCTCGGAAAAGAGCAAGGCGCTCGCCGATGCATCCGCGGCGCTGGCCATGGTTGCCGGTGACGGCCTGCCTGCATTGCAGGGCGGGATCGGTGATGTCGGAAAATCGTGTGGTGGCTGTCACAAACCTTTCCGGGCTCCCAAGTAATCCAGATCCGGTTTTGCCGGAGTCCGGTTTCGGCCGGGCTCCGGAGGACGTACGGGAGAATATGTGATGACAGGTGGTCTGCGCCGGGCTTTGCCCTGGGTGATCGTTGTTGCCGTGGTGGGCGCGGCGGCCGGGTGGTTTCTGACGGAACCCGGGACGGAATCGGAAGGGGCTTTGCCGAACGTGGCCGGGGATGCCGAACGCGGCCGGGCGATATTCACGATCGGGGGCTGTGTTTCCTGTCACGCCGCTCCTGATGCCAAGGGGGAGCAGAAACTGGTTCTCACGGGCGGCCGTTCTTTCGTTACCGAATTCGGGACCTTCTATGCTCCGAATATTTCTCCCGACCCGGAAGCCGGGATCGGAACGTGGCGGGCCGTGGATTTCGTCAATGCCATGAAGCACGGCGTATCACCGGATGGGAGGCACTATTACCCGGCATTTCCCTATACATCATACGCCCGGATAAAAATCGAGGATCTGCTGGACCTCTGGGCCTATATGAAATCACTGCCTGCGAGCCCGCAGGCGAACACGCCACATGCGGTCGGCTTCCCGTTTTCGATCCGGCGCGGTCTCGGGCTCTGGAAACGACTTTATCTCGATCCCGCTCCGGTGATGCAGGTCGGCGCGGATCTGGAACGCGGACGTTATCTGGTTGAAGGGCCGGGCCATTGCGGGGAATGCCATACGCCGCGTTCCGCGATCGGCGGGCCTGATCTTTCGCGCTGGCTCTCGGGGGCCCCGAACCCGGACGGGGAGGGCACCATTCCAAACCTGACACCGGCTGGTGGCGATATCGGTTCCTGGTCGGAGGCCGATATCGCGGAATATCTGAAATCCGGTTTCACTCCCGATTTCGATACGGCGGGTGGCTCCATGGCGGAAGTAGTGGAGAATACGGGCTTGCTGAGTGACGAGGACCGCCGCGCCATTGCCCGCTACCTCAAGGCCATTCCGCCGGTCGGTGCGGCGGAATAACTGGCCTCGAGAAGGCGCTGTTCGGTCAGGCGGCGAGTGAGCCGCCGTCCCAGGCGCGGATCGTGTTCCGGATGGTTCCATCGAGCTCGATGAACTCGGCACCGAATCCCTTGACGCGTTTGCGTTGCCGGACAACCCGGGCCTGAACCAGGCCGAGGCCGGTCAGGTCGACATCAACGATGGAGCCTTCTGAGACATCCATATCGGTTCCGATTTCGAGGCCGGTTTCCGAGATGTTGTGGATGATGCAGTCATACCAGTCATCGCCGAGGCGGAATTTAGAGGCTTCCATCATCGTCTTGCGTTCCGCTTCCCGCCGGTTACCCGCCGCGGATGCCCGGACAATGGTGGTCAGTCTGCCCTGCAACTCATGCATCTTGTTCGTGATGACGGTCGCGGAAGTGCTTATCTCCTGGGATATGACGCCGTTTTCTTCCGCGGATGTGGCGACACCGGTGATCTTTCCGGAGACCTCCTGGGTGCCCATGGCCGCTTCCTGGACGTTCTGTGTGATTTCATTGGTCGTATCGCTCTGCTGTTCGATGGCGACCGTGATCTGCTCCGATATCTCGTTGATCCGCAACACGGTCTCACCGATGCCGCGCATGGCCTGAACGGCGTCCCGGGCGATGCTCTGAATGCTCTGGACCTGCTCTGAAATGTCTTCCGTCGCGCTGCCTGTCTGGTTGGCGAGGGATTTCACTTCCGAGGCAACAACCGCGAACCCTTTTCCGGCTTCCCCGGCGCGGGCCGCCTCGATGGTCGCATTGAGAGCCAGAAGATTGGTTTGCTCCGCGATATCCGTGATCATGCTGACAACCGCGCCGATTTTCTCGGCGGCGCTCGCAAGGCCTTCGACCGTTGCATTGGTTTTCTCGATCTCGCTCGTCGCATCCCTGGCAATATTGGTCGATGCACCCACCTGCCGGCTGATTTCCTGAATGGATTGCGACATCTCCTGGGATGCCGCTGCCACGGTATTGACGTTGACTGTGGCTTCTTCCGAGGCGGCGGCCACAGCGATGCTTTCCTGCCGCACATGCTCCGCCGAGCGGTTCATGTTCTCCGACCGCTGGCGCATTTGATCCATTTCCTCGGCGATGGAGGCAACGGCGGTTTTCAGCTCTTCTTCCAGTTTATTGCTGAGCGAGAGCATTTCTTCCTGCAGGCGGCGTTGTTGCTCTTCCTGCTCCCGTTGCCGGGATTCGGTCATCTGCTCAAGCTCGATACTGGCTTCCTTGAATACGGAAACGGCCTCGGCCATGCTTCCGATCTCGTCTCTGCGACCTCGCGCAGGCACATCCACGCTGTAGTCTCCGATGGAAAGCCGGGCCATGGCGGATGTCAGATTCACAATAGGCCGCGCCACCGCGTTGCCTATAAGCGTGCCGCTCAAAAGCCCGCCAATCAGACCGAGGCAGGCAAGAATCACGATAATATGGAAGCTCTGCTGCTCGTGTTCTTCTGCGGCATAGAGCGAGCCCTGCGTGAATTCCCCGATTCTGGTCAGGACCTCTTCCATTTTCTGGTCAAGGGAGATCTCCAGGGCTTCTGCCTTTTCGGCAAAGCTGGTCGCGACCTCAATGTCGCCCGCTCTCTGGGCCTTGAATGCGGATTTGGCCTGCACTTCATAATCAGCATGCAGCAGTTTGGCTTCCTGGATGTTTTCCGAAACGGCGCTGAACTCCTTTACCGTTTCGGTCGAGCCGTGTGACGAACTTACCTCGATCGCATGCTTCAATCTGCTCTCAAGCTCCAGAAACAGCGTGTCTGCTGCTTTACTCTGTTCCTCGAATTTCTCGATTTCCTTGGTGACGGCGGCGTCAAGATCGACATTTTTTTTCTGAATGCCGGAGAACCGCATGGCCTTTTCGAAATGAATGGCCTGCTCAAGCTGCAAGACAGTCACTTCGGTCAATCGCCGGGTGATCGGCATGTCTTCTTCCGCGATCTCCTTGAGCTCAATGCCGATCAGATTCATGGAGAAGACGGCATAGATCAGCGCAACAATAGGCAGAGGGAGAGTGATAAGGCATACGCCAATGATTTTTTTGCGGATCGATAAACTGGAAAACATATAAAGCAGCCCCTTGTGTGATCACCCAATGGGTTGTTGCGTTAAAAACTGTACAGCCAAAGCGTGCCCCTGCCTTCATCTGATTTTATGAAATTTCCGCATTTTTCGTGTAGTTTTTAGGGAAAATTCAATATTTCAGAGTGCTGTCGTCATCTGACTGTATGGGGTTTACTATCCTGAGTTTATAAAGGAAAAAATTAATAACCCATTAATGTAAATGCTTGTTAAGGCTTATCCGACGTATTTTGATATGCGGAATTCAAGCTTTCGTTCCCCCTGACATCAAGCTGGTTTTTTGCATCACGTTGATTTTGATTTGGAAAAACCTTCTTGCTTCCCGATACCGGTTTGGGTGCAGTAAGGTGGGCTTTCATTTCAGGCTGCAATTTGCGCGGCCGTAAGGTCGTTATGCGGCCTTTTCCGGATTATTCAGATACGCCGACACCAACACGTCCGGTCAGTGCGGCCGCACCATGGCTCCCTCTACAGCCCTACCGCCGTGGCAGGACATTGAAAGGAACAGGTAGAAATGCCGATCAAGAACCGTATCGCCGAATTCGAAGGCGAGATGCGCGAGTGGCGCCACGATTTCCACATGCATCCGGAGCTTTGCTACGAGGAAACCCGGACGGCGGGGATCGTTGCCGAGAAGCTGCGCTCCTGGGGCATCGAAACCCATGAAGGCGTCGGCAGGACCGGCGTGGTCGGTGTGATCAAGGGCAATGGTTTAGGAACGCGCGCCATCGGCATTCGGGCGGATATGGACGCCTTGCCGATGCAGGAAGTCTCGAACCCGGAATACAAGTCGACAATTCCCGGCAAGATGCATGCCTGCGGTCATGACGGTCATACCTCCACGCTGCTTGGCGCGGCGAAATATCTGGCTGAAACCCGGAATTTCGATGGCACTGTGAACCTGTATTTCCAGCCCGCAGAAGAAGGCGGCGCCGGCGCCAGAACGATGATCGAGGACGGCCTGTTCGAGCGTTTCCCGTGCGACGCGGTCTATGGTCTGCACAACATGCCGCAGCTTCCGAAAAACACGTTCGGCATCCGCAAGGGGCCGCTGATGGCTGGCGCCGATAGTGTCACGATCACCATCAAGGCCCGTGGCGGTCATGCCGCGATGCCGCACATGGCGATCGATCCGATTGCCATCGGCACGCAGATCTATCAGGCGGCGCAAACCTTCGTCTCCCGTTCGATCAACCCGTTCGATACCGCCGTGGTCAGCATTACCCAGTTCCATGCCGGCACGGCGAACAATGTCATTCCGGGCGAAGCCGTCCTGAACGCCTCGGTCCGCACCATGACCAAAGAGGTGCAGGCGCTGATCAGGGAGAAGTTCCAGAAGCTTTGCGAAGGTCTGGCGCTGGCCAACGGGATCGAGATCGAATGCGAGTATCGTGAAGGCTACCCCGTCACCTCGAACCATGACGAACAGGTCGAGCGGATCATCTCCGCCGCGGCCAGTGTCGTTGGCATGGAAGCGGTCGATCCGGAAACCGAGGCGCTGATGGGCAGTGAAGACTTCTCCTTCATGCTGGAAGAGCGTCCGGGCGCCTATATTTTCCTCGGCGGCGGTGACGAGACCCACACCCACTCGGTCCACCATCCGGAATATGACTTCAACGACGAGACCCTGACCACGGGCGCGAGCCTCTGGGCGGCCCTTGTCGAGGCGGAGCTGCCGCGCGCCGGTTGATCCGGGAAAAAAGCACGCATGCGGACACGGCGCCTCTGGTAACAGGGGCGCCGTATGTCTGTCTGGCTAAGGCTTTCTGTTGCCGGGCGGGGCAGGAGATGCGAGCCTCGGTACGCGATCCGGTAACGCTCTTCTGGTGGGAAAATGAGTGCTGAACGACCGTCTCTGGCGGAATTGCTCGACATAGAGGTGACAATCGATGTCGTCGATATCGGCGCCAATCCCATCGCGACCGATGGGCGCCCGCCTTATCAGGACCTTCTTGAAAGCGGGCGGGCACGTCTTGTCGGGTTTGAGCCTAACAAGGAGGCGCTGGCCGAGCTTCAGGCCCGGAAAGGCGCGCATGAAACCTATCTCCCCTATGCCGTTTATGACGGAACAGAACAAAACCTGAGGATCTGCAAGGCGCCGGGGATGACCTCTCTGCTGGAGCCGAACCCGGCTGTACTGAGCTGCTTTCACGGCTTCGACGAGTGGGCGCAGGTTATCGGCCGGGAGACGATCCCGACTGTTCGCCTGGATGACGTTGACGAGATCGGCAATCTCGACTTTCTGAAGATCGACATTCAGGGCGCGGAGCTGGAAGTCTTCCGGAACGGCACCGACAAGCTCGCAAACTGTCTGGTTATCCAGTCGGAAGTCGAGTTCATGCCGATGTACGAGAACCAGCCGTTATTCTCCGACGTCGACCAGTTCTTGCGAAAGCAGGGCTTCATGCTGCACCGCTTTGTTGAGCAGGTCAGCCGGGTGGTGAAGCCGCTCACCGTCGATAACAATCCCTATGCCGGTCTCAGTCAGCTCGTGTGGTCGGATGCTATATTCATTCGCGATATCACCCGGCTGGATCTGCTGACTCCGGTACAATTGCTGAAAATCGCGCTGATCCTGCATGACGCCTATCGTTCCTATGATGTCGTGCTCCGGGCACTGTTGACCCGCGATGCCATGCTCGGGACCCGGCTCGGCGAGGCCTATCTGCGGAAACTGGAACGTCACTAGTTCATCCGAATGGGGCAGCCCGGGCTTGTCCCGCCAGAGGATACCGGCCACGCTTCCCCCCAAGGATTAAATCCAGTTGGGGGTAGCGAATGACATCGCAGGGATTCGATTTTGAAACAGTCATGCGGCCGGATCTGCCTGCGCCTGCGGGGCGCTGGGGCGGGTTTCCGGATTTCAATTTTGTTGGTGGACATAATGCGCCGGAAAACATCCCGACCGATGCGCTGATCGAGTCGGCGACACGTGTGCTGAAGCGCGAGGGACTAACGCTCGCCACCTACAGTCTGGAAAGCGGCCCGCAGGGATATCGTCCGCTGCGTGAATTTTTGGCGACCAAACTGGGACGCGATGCGGGCATGACCTGTTCGGCGGACGATATTCTGCTGACGTCGGGCTCCCTGCAGGGGCTCGATCTGATCAATGAAGTCATGCTGGCGCCGGGCGATACCGTGCTCATTGAAGAGGCGACCTATGGCGGTTGCCTGACCCGGTTTCAGCGGCTTGGGGTGACGGCTGTCGGCATCAAACTGGATGAGCAGGGCATGCGGACGGATCATCTGGCCGAGACTCTGGAAAAGCTGGCGGCCGAGGGGACGAAGCCAAAATTCATCTACATCATCCCGACCGTGCAAAACCCGACGGCGTCCATCATGCCGCTGGAAAGGCGCAAGGAATTGCTGCGGCTGGCAGAACAGTACGACGTCGCGGTGATCGAGGATGAATGTTACTCGGATCTGATATGGGACGGTCAGCGTCCGCCTGCGCTGCATGCGCTGGACACAACGGGAAGGGTGGTTTTCGTCGGCTCCTTCTCCAAGTCCATCGCCCCGGCGCTGCGCGTCGGTTTCATCGTCTCCCCATGGCCGATCATGGCCCGCTTGCTGTCATGCAAGACGGACGCCGGGTCGGGCTCGCTTGAACAGATGGTGCTGGCGGAATTCTGCAATACGCATTTCGAGTCTCATGTCGTTGAGCTGAACAAGACCCTGAAGCAGAAATGCGACGTGCTGATCGAGGCGATGGAGAAGAATTTCGGCACCGTGGCCGAATTCGAAACCCCGCCGGGTGGCATCTTCCTCTGGGTCAAGCTGCCTGCGGAGATCGATACGTCGCGGCTTGCCACGGAAGCGGCAAAGCACGGCATCCAGGTCAATCCGGGAGCCGAATGGTCCATCGAGGGGCCGGGCGCGAAACGGGCGATCCGGATCTGTTATGCCAACCCGCCGCTTGAGACGATCCGCGAAGGGATCGCCGCGCTGGCGGAAGTGTGCCGGAAGGAATTCGGCCTGCCGAAGACTATCGCGAACGCCTGACGAATTACGCATTGAATGCTCAGAGAGCGCTGGAGAGGAAACTTTCCAGCGCTTTCAGGCTTTCTGGAAAGTTCCGCCGGCACATGCCGAAACGGACATGATCGTCACCCGCATCGAAACACAGGCTTGGGGCCAGCGCGATGGAGGCCTCCCGGACCAGCCGGTCACTCAATGCCTGTGTGCCGCCGGGACCGTGCCAGCGCGGAAAGGCGACGGTGCCCGCGCTGGGTGGGATCCAGGAGAAGAGATTGCCGTGCCGGGAGATGAAATCCTCGGCGGCCGCGATGCTGGTCTCCAGGATATCGCTGTTGCGCCGGATCAGCTTTGCTTCGTTCCGCAAGGCGACACCTGCCAGAAAAGAGACGGGGGCGGGGACGTAGCAATTGAACAGATCCTTCACCCGCTTCACCGCATCCATCGTCTCCATATCCCGGCTGGCGAGCCAGCCGAACCGAAGGCCGGGCAACCCGCAGGTCTTGGAGAGACCGTGCAGGGAGATCGCTTTTTCGTAGCGGTCGGCGAGGTTCGGTACTGCGGTGCCAGCAGGCAGGCCCGCGTAAATTTCATCGGAGAGCAGCACTGTGCCGGAACGCTCCAGCAGTGCAAGGAAGGCGGAAAGATACGCCTCGTCCGGCATGAAGCCGGTCGGATTTTGCGGGAAGGTGGTGATGACGGCCCTTGCCGGCTTTGACAGCAGGCCGGCAAGCTCATCCAGATCAGGCACCCAGTTATTCTCCGGGCGTGCCGGCCAGTGTACGATCTCCGCACCGCGCCATTCGGGCAGAAGCAGGTGCGGCGGATAGCAGGGCGTCAGCACGATCACCCGGTCTCCGGGCTCGATCAGGGCAGCTGCCAGGAGGGCAAGGCCTTCATCAAGGCCGGTACTGATCAGCACGCCGTCAAATGGAACCGATGTGTACTTGTTCGCAATGGCTGCCCGAAGCTCGGCCGGGCCGAAGCGCTCCGGATAGTCGAGCCCGAGCGTGATGAACCGTTCCTCCGCACCCGGCTCAAGGCTGAGCAGTTCGGCCTGACCAACCGGCTCTGATGCTGACGCGCTCATCTTGTGGCGGGTGGCGATGGTCGCCGGATCGTCGAAAAATTCCTGAAGGCCCCGCTGTTCCGTCATCACCATGTCCCGCCGTCATCCGGAAACCAATGCAGTGTCTCTAGCATTGGTAACGAATAGCGGCGAGAGGGAGATGGTCAGGGGACATCTATCAGGCGGTGGCTGCCGTGGCGGCCGGAGCCTCGCCTTGCAATATCCGGTCGAGATCGCCGAAACAGTCGTCCCAGCCACCACAGATATTGAGCCGGGCGCTTTCGGTTCCCACCAGCGAATGGATCAATCGGACATGGGTGCCATCCTTTACTGCCGTGAAAGAGACGGCAACCTCGGACGCCGGTGAGACCTCGCCCTTGCCCTCTGCTGTTTCCTTATGGTGGCGCCAGGTGAAGACCAGGGTCCGGCCCGGATCAATCTCCCCATATTGTCCATGCAGGATATCGCGTTCACCGTCTTTCTCGGCGAAAGTGAAAACCCAGCTCCCGCCGACCCTGAGATCGACTTCCGCTTTTTCCAGCGCGTGGTTGCCGAACCATTGAACCAGATCCTCCGGCGCAGTGAAGGCCCGGAAGATACGTTCGGGAGAGGCGGGGAAGGTGCCTTCGACAATGATCGGGTCGGCACCGCGCGGAGATTTCAGATAGGCGAATGTCATTTCTCTTCCTCCAGAAAACGGGCGAGGCTTTTGAAGCCATCCTCCCAGAACTGCTTGTAGGTATTGAGCCAATCGACCGCGCTTTTCATCGGCGCTGCATTGAGGCTGCAGTAGCGGGTACGGCCGCGCTTGCGGACGGTGACGAGCCCCGCGTCGGAAAGCACACGGACATGTTTCGAGACGGCGGTCTGGGACATGTCGAACGGTTGTGCGATGTCCGAAAGGGCAACCTCTCCCTCATGCAGACGCGCCAGAATGGCCCGGCGAGTCCCATCCGAAAGGGCGGCGAAAGTCTGGTCGAGTGCTGGCATTGCTTGTGCTCATTGGTGAACTGATTGGTTGATCATGATGGATATGCTTTCATTAGTCAACTAAATGGTTCACTTAATTTTGACAGAGAGCGGAATAGCGCCAGCACCCTTGAAAAGCGCTTGTCGAAAGTGAAGCAGACCCTGGTTTTGCAAGGGCAAACCTGTGGGGACGGCATTTCGGTGCGTGAAAACCGGTGTCCTTTCGACCTTCAGGAATGGTTGAATGGTTCGCGTGCGGTTTCGCGCCGAGGGCATGAAACACAGCGCGGGTTCAGATCTTTCCGAGGAGGTAACGGTGCTTGTGAAATTCATGGGACTGGCAATTGCTCTATATGGAATTGGAGCCATCTCCACGGGGGCGGCCGAGGCACAGACCGTAAATGTGACGCCGCTTGGCAGTCACGACGGCGAATTCTGCCGGTTCGACCGGGCGATGATGTTCGAGGATCCGGACGGTACGCGCATTCTTTATGATGCGGGGCGCACGGTGGCCGGGGCAGGTGATCCGCGTCTCGGCAAGGTGGATGCCCTGCTGGTCAGTCACATGCATGGCGATCATGTCGGGGATCGCCATATCGATGCGGTCAATGCCGGTGAATGTGGTGCGCCGGCCATGACGAAAATGGATGCGCCGAACACCAACAGTGTGAACATCGCACTCGGCAAGTCCGCGCTGATTGTCACCGGCAGCGAGATGCCGAGATTTTTCGCCACCAAGCTGAAGGCGCTTGGCGGCGATCCTAAAAAATCCCAGCTCGTCCGATTTGGTGCTTCCCGCCAGGTCGGCGGTGTGACGATCACGACAGTGCCGGCGACACACTCCAACGGTGTGGCGGGAGCCTTTATCGGTGGCGAACTGGGCAAACTGCTGAATACGGCGGGGCTGACGGCCTATGCCGGCCCGCCGACGGGCTATGTGCTGACCTTCAGTAATGGCCTGGTCGCCTACCTTTCCGGCGACACGGGCGTGACGGCGGAGCAGCGCACCGTGGTCGGTGAACAATATGGTGCCGAGCTTGTGGTCATGAATATCGGTGACACCTTTACCACCGGCCCGGCCGAGGCTGCTTTTGTCGTGAATGAGCTGATCAAGCCGGCCTCCGTGATCCCCTCGCATGCGAACGAGGTTGGCACCAAGGGAGGCAAGGTCATCGCAGGCAGCAAGACGGAGCAGTTCATGAAAGCGCTGAACGTTCCCGCGCACCTGCCGCTGAGTGGCAGGACCATGGCCTTCGATGGTGCCGGGAAATGCGCATCCGGCTGCTAGAAGGCTGATAAAGAAGCCCGGCTCCCGGCCTTGATCTTCCCGAGAGAGGCCGGTGACCGGTGCTGTCCCGGTGCCCAGCACTGAGTAATCATGCTCAGTGCTGCAGCATCGCTGCCTGTGGCCGGGGGTCGGAAAGGCTCTCGGGCGTATGATAGGTGAACTGGAACACAACGACGACGCGTTCGATATGCCCGGGAGCTCCAAACGGCAGCATAAGTGACGTGTAGAATTTTTGCCGTCCGCCAGCCCATGTCGCAGGGCCGCAGGTATAGAAAATAGCTGCCTGAGCGTGGCATAGGCGCAGGTTTTCGAGGGCTTCGCCCGCGCCATCGATATGGCTGACTTGCTGTCCCGTAACATCCCGCCCAACTGCCGCGCGAACGCCGGTACCGATAATCCTGACCCGGAAGTCATTATCGTCGACAGGCTCCACGACGGCGAGCGACGATAATGCCTGGCGCGGCAGGGCTACAGGGTCGAGCGCTGATTTTAGCGGCAGAGGGGCGTTCCCTTTCGCGCTCAGCCAGTATCCGAGCATGGCGCGCTGTGCATCGCTGACAAGATCCTCAACCGAGAAGTTCGAGGCGCAATTTGATAAATTCATGGTTTATCCTTTGCCTGTCTTGATGCCGGATTTTATGTGTTTGTCTAATATATGAACCTGTTTTGCCAATCTTTGATGAGTATGAATCAGTTTTGACGGTAATTCGAGCCTGGAGCGCAAAATGATATTCAAAGGCTCAGGCCGGGGAGCATTACCTGTCGCGGCAATGTGATCGGGGTTTGAAGTCAACCTGACTGTTACTCGTGGCAAAACCAAAGACATTGCAAACCTTGTTCTGGAGGTCCTTATGTCATTACGTCTCGCTCTGCGGTTCGGATTAATCGCCGCCGGGATTGTGTCTGGCTCTCTGTTTCTGGCTACGGCCCCGGCGCCGGCTCTGGCGGGAGAAAACCGGATCTATACGGGCTTCCTCTCGAACCTCGCCGTGAATGGTTACGATCCCGTTGCATATTTCGCGGAAGGCCGTCCGGTCGAGGGTTCGGCCGACTATGCGTTTGATTACAAGGGGGCGGAATGGCGCTTTACGTCAGCGGAAAATCGCGAAGCGTTCCGGCAAAACCCCGAACGCTATGCGCCGCAATATGGAGGATATTGTGCCTGGGCCGTTGCCCAGGGCAGTACGGCGAAGGGCGATCCGCTGAACTGGAAGATCGTCAAGGGCAAGCTCTACCTGAATTACAACACCGACATTCAGATGCGGTGGGAGAGGAATATTCCCGGAAATATCCAGTCGGCGGACAGAAACTGGCCACGTGTGATCGACTGAATTTCTGTCGTGCTGAAAACCGGCCTTGGGCCGTCTCGCTATTGTCCGGTTGCTCGATTACCCTCGTCCGGAAAATGCGACGGAGGGGGAAACAATGTCGGAAGCAATTACGGTAATCGGACTTGGTAATGCAGGGCTGTCGGTGGCGACGGCGCTGCTGAAACATGGCCCGGTCCTGGGCTATGACCGCTCGGAGGAGCGCTGCAAGCTCGCCCGGGATGCAGGTGTCGAGGTAGCGGATTCGCTTGAGGGGCTCGACGGGCGTGCTCCCGTGGTACTGTTGTCTTTGCCAAAACCGGAGGCTTCTCTTGCCGTGGCGGGGGCTCTCGCTTCCTGGAAGAACCTTCCGGAACTTGTCATAGAGACCAGCACGGTGACCCCGGATACCGCGCAGAAATCAGCCGCTCTTCTGGATGCGGCCGGTGTGGGGTTTGTCGATGCTGCGATCGCCGGTGGCGTTGCCAGCATGGCGGCTGGGGAGATCACGTTTTTCCTTGGTGGAACAGATGCAAACAAGGCGGCTGCAAAGCCGATCCTCGACCGGATCGCCGCGAAAATTCACGATCTCGGCCCGGTGGGGGCGGGGATGGGAACGAAGGTCGTCAATAACGGCGTCATGCACGCGGTCATGGTGGTCCTGATCGAAGCTTTCGCCATGTTGCGCAAACTCGACATTCCGACGGATACGCTGGTTGAAATCCTGAACCGGGAGGAAGGCCTGTTGCGCCCCTTGATCCACCGGGTCGGAGAACGCATGCAGGACGGCAATTACGAAGGCGGGATGTCTGCCAGCAACGCGCGGAAGGATTCCGTGCTGGCACTGGAAACCGCGCAACAGCTCGGGGTGCCAATATTCGCCACCCTCGCATCGCATACCCCCTATGAGATCGCCTGCTCGAAGGGAATGGGTAATGAGGACTACGCGGCTTTGGCGAAATTGTGGGAGGATTGGTGTGATATTGATTTCAAACGCTGAGTGTACTTTCCTTTTGGTCCCGGAAAGTCTGCATGCCGTGTGAACTATGCGTTTGAATACGTGCTCTTTCTGGTGTGTCCGGGTTGGTTTGTGTTACGACCGGCTAGATAATATTGCGATGAAAGCTGCAGCACCGGATCTGGGTTCTGTCGCTTTATCGTTCCAGACGAGGCGGTCGCAACATGACCTTTGGGGACACAGGATCGCCTGTTGGCGAGGCGCTTGATCAGATCGCGGGCAGGCTGCGTACGGAGAGCACGCGCCTCCTGCTGCAGCACTGGCGCTCGATAATGGAAGAAAACCGGTTACCCAGCCGGAATAAAATAGATCCGTCTCAATTGGCTCCGGTTCTGCCGAGCATCTGGCTTTGTGATTTCATGCGGGAAGAGAACCGGTTCCGCTACAGGCTGACCGGTGAGAAGGTGGCCAAGCGGTTCGGCCATAAACTCTCGAAGCACTATCTGGATGACCTTACGGACCCGAGTTATTATCCGCGGGTCCATCGTTATTACCGTAATGCGGTCGATTTTCCGGCGGTATTGTACATTTA
Organism: uncultured Nisaea sp.; assembly: GCF_963974195.1. Taxonomy (NCBI): domain Bacteria; kingdom Pseudomonadati; phylum Pseudomonadota; class Alphaproteobacteria; order Rhodospirillales; family Thalassobaculaceae; genus Nisaea; species uncultured Nisaea sp. Next base: position 7,307 of record NZ_CAXBDC010000001.1, on the reverse strand, counting down.
CGGGCGGCTCTACGCAGAGACCGCGAACCCCATTCATGGTGAGCGTATTTTACTGCCCCTGTCGGACGATGGTCTGGGTGTTCACGGGTTAATCGGTGCAACGGCGGAAATCATTCCGCGGCAGAACAGGGAAGCGCCTTATCTGCCGGAATTTCAGAAGCATGTTTATGTCACTTTGGAAACCGGCGCTATTGTTGAGGAATCCCTGCCCGTCTGAGTCTGCTATCGGCCCAATCGTGGTTAAGCGTTAATCTTTACGCGAATTTTTGCTAATCTTCACCCATAGTTTGTTTCATGGTGACCTGCGTTAAGGCGTTCGGGGGGAGGATAAAATGTCCGCAATACTTGTCGTGGACGATGACAAGCCTCTGAGGGATCTTCTGTCCAGTGTCTTGCGGGAGCAGGGCCACGAGGTGGCAACCGCAGGAGAGGGAAACGCGGCGCTGGAACTGATGGCGCACACGCGTTTCGAAATGGTGATCTCGGATATCATCATGCCGGGCAAGGAAGGCATGGAGACCATCCGCGAAATCCGGGGGCTTTATCCGGATGTACAGATCATCGCCATGTCGGCCGGTGGTTCGATGGGCAATGTGCAAGTCCTGGAATATGCCCGGATGATCGGGGCGCATGAATCGATCCGGAAGCCGGTAGAGCTGCCGGCCCTGATTTCCACGGTTGAGCGAATGCTGTCCTAGAGTATCTCGCTCTCGGCCTTACGTCCGGCTGTCATGGGCTCCGGATTTCCGAAGCTGAAAGAGATCCGCATAGTGTCCGGCAAGGGATGTGGAGGAAACGGCCATGTTTCCGTCCGCCTTCTTCCGTTCCACCCAGAGCCGGATCCCGGGCCGATGTTCGACATGGAACCAGGCGAGCCAGACGAACAGCAGCCGCCGGAACCAGCCGGGCATGCCGCGCTGATCCCCGAAATCGACGATATGCAGCGTGCCGCCGGGGCGGAGCAGGGTGACGGCCCGTTCCAGAGACTCCTGCCAGGGCGGGATCATGGAGAGGGAATAGGAAAACACGATGTGATCGAAACCGTTCGTCTCGTCGAAACTCGCCTCCGGATCGAACCGTTCCGCATAAGCCAGTCCGAGGCGGACTCTCGCCTCCATACCGGCACGGCTTAACGAGGCTTCCGCCGTTTCCAGCATCTCCGCCGAAGCGTCGATACCGAAATACCGGCAGTCCGGATAGCGTCTGGCCATTTTGATCAGATTACGGGCAGTGCCGCAGCCTATCTCGCAGACGGTCTGACCCGGCGCCGGTGCCAGCTCCCGGATCAGCCGATCCCGGCCCAGCAGATAGTATTTCCGGGTCAGATCGTAGAAATGCCGCTGGACCCGGTAGATCCGGTCCATCTTCTCTCCGGCATCCTCGACGCCATCGTCCCCGGATTTATCAATCTCTGCGGATGTAGAGATGGAAGCCTCCATAGATCGACGAGCGGTCGCGCCGGCCGAGATCGAGTGACTGTTCGGCCTGGTAATCCCAGCGGTCGAGAATCTCTGCGGGGACACGTCCAGGAAGCGGGCTTTCCTCGCCGGCGGTACGGAATATGACCCGGGCGCCCGGTGCGGAAGTGCGCAGAATCTCGATCCAGAGCGCGGTCATCTGCTCCGCATTCATCCAGTCCTGGGCATCCAGCAGGATGTAACGGTCCCGGCTTTCGGCGTCGCAGCCCGCCAGGAAATCGGTCATCGAGGCCTGCACGACATCGACCTTCGAGGCATTGTTCCGCAGGGTCTGGTGATTGCTGTCCCGGAGATAGCGCGGGATGGCCTGCCGGTGTTGCCGGTCGTATCCGCGCCCGAATGCCTGCCAGGCGAAGTAGTTATCGTCGATGGAGAAATCGCAGGCCAGCCGCTCCAGGCGGGAGCGCATCAGCCCGGCCATGTCTCCGCCGGCAGAGGCGGAGAGCGCCTCGAACTGTGCAGGCGGAATACCAAGCCCGTAGAAGGAGACCGGCATCCGGCAGAGTGCCTTGACGACGCGGCTGTCGAAGACCGGGCCGATCACGTCCTCGAACAGGGTGCGCTGCTCCTCCATGGTCTCTGCCCGCAGGATATGACGCGGGTTCTTTCCATGCAGCCGGGCCACGAAATGCAGCAGACCGATGAAGCGACCGAGCAGGCCGAATTCGTAGACATTGCGGGTGAACATGTCGATCCGCCGGCCGCGCAGCCCGCGCTTGCTCCAGTAGGCGCGTGTCTCCGGATCGAGATGCGGGGCGAGGTCGCGAAAATAGACCCGTTTGTTTTCCCGTTCATCCGCATGGCCGAAAAAGCGGAAGAAAGTCTCGTGGTCGGGCAACTGTTCCAGCGCCGTCAGTTTCAGCCGGGTGAGGGCAACATGGGCCGGATTGAGATCCACCGCCTGGATATGCGCCGGCTGCTCCGTCAGGTAGTTCAGGATGTTGCAGCCGCCCGATGCGATGGTGAAGATCCGGCTGTTCCCGTCGAGCTGCAGTGCCTCCAGATCGACTTCGGGATCTTCCCAGATCTGCGGATAGACGAAGCCCTTGAAGGCCATCGTGAACATCCGCTCGAGGATGCCGCGCTTCGACAATTGCTTGTTCTTGATGACTGCGTCGGTGAGGAGGACGTTGGATGACATGGGGGCGAACTCTCCCGGATGGCGCGGTTCCGCGCGCGTGCCGCCGGACCGGTCCATATCTCGCTCTCCCTCATACGGGAATCATGTTGCAGCTTTGTTGCGGCCATGCGGGCAGATGCGGATTTTGCTGTCATGAAAACGCGCTTGAGAAATGGTGTTTTGTGTTATTAAATTAGATTAATAAAACTAAATATTATATTGATAATAATAAATATTATTGAATTTATGAGTGATGTTTTTTTGATGCGAAACCATCAAAAAGAAAATCTGTAATCGCATGGTCACGCGGCAGTCCGCCCTATGCCGGAATACGCGCGGAAGGTCCATATTCTGGCAACTCGAATCGGAGGTCAGACGCGTTCGGGGGCTGGCAATAACATCCCTGCCGCTCTGGTTTGCCTCGATGATGACACGGGACCATGAGGCCCTGGCCGACGGCTTCCTCCCTGACAGTGAGACGGGTGTCTGCAATTCAAGTTTCGGGGATGAGAAATTAGTTTCGAACGATGACGCGAGAGATAGAGAGAGGCGCGGTGGCGTACTCTGCTACACTCGTGAAAACCATCAGCGGGGGCGTGCGGGATGAATGACATTGGCCGAATAATCGCCGCGGCATGTCTCGTGGCTGCGCTTCTGTTCCCGGCGGCGGATGCCCGGGCGCAGACCGATGCGCGTCAGGCCTGGTCCGCCGCATCCGGATCTATCTTTGAAGTCGAGCCGACCTGGCCCGGTTATCAGAAACCGGGCTTCGGGGCGCCGGCGGGGACTGCACCGGAAGGCACGGGGATCGCAATTCTGCGCCCGGGGCTGCTGGTCACGGCGGCGCATGTGGTCTCGAAGGCGACTGAAGTCCATGTCCGCACGCCGGACGGCACACGGCTGGTGGCGACCGTTCTGGCAATCGATCAGAAGACGGACGTGGCTTTCTTGACGGTCGGCATCGAGACCACTCCCATTGCACTGGCGCAAGAGCGGCCGGAGACCGGGGCGCCGGTCTGCGCGCTTTCGAACGCGTTCGGTCTGGGCATCGGCATTACCTGCGGTGTGGTTTCCGCCAGCAGGCGGACGGGTGTCGGCTTCAATCACACGGAGGATTTCATCCAGACCGACGCCTCGGTCAATCCGGGCTCGTCCGGCGGTGCGCTGATTGATCTGGAGGGCAGGCTGGTCGGGCTGTTGTCGGCGATCTTCACCAAGGACTCGGATTCCGATATCGGGGTGAATTTCGCGGTCTCGACGGAGTTGATGCTGGAGAGCCTGCCCCAGAATTTTCGGTGAGCCCTTTTATTTTCGCTCAGGCGTCCTTTGCGCACGCACAAGACAGGGTGAGATGCCGGGAGCGAGCTTGTTCCCGGGCGGCCGTGACGGGATTATGCCGCCGACGCCGGTCATACGGTCGGCTGGAAGAAAATCATGCCAGAAGAAAGTCATGGAGGAATACCAATGCCCGCCACCCTTCCGGGTCCGTTCGAGACCCTGAGCCTTGAGACGCCGTCCGAGCATGTTCTGTTGCTCACCCTGGACCGGCCGGAGCGCGGCAATGCCCTCAACACCCAGATGGGCTTCGATCTCCGTGATCTTTTCACCGCGCTCTATCATGACCAGCGCGATCTCCGCTGCATTGTCGTCACTGGGCGGGGCGAGAAGATTTTCTGCGCGGGCGGGGATCTGAAAGAACGCAACAACATGACAGACGAGGCCTGGCAGACGCAGCATGCGCTGTTCGAGCAGGCCGTCCGGGCGATGATGGATTGCCCGATCCCGATGATCGGGGCCGTGAACGGTGCGGCCTTCGCGGGCGGGCTGGAGATCGCGCTGTGCTGCGATTTCGTCTATTGCGCCCCGAATGCCCGCTTTGCCCTGACCGAAGTCACCCTTGGTATCATGCCGGGCGCAGGCGGCACCCAGAACCTGCCGCGCGCGGTCGGCGTCCGCCGGGCCAAGGAAATCATCCTGACCGGTACTCCTTTCAGCGCCAGCGATGCGATGGACTGGGGCCTCGCCAACAAGCTGTGCGAGGACGGCAAGCTGCTGGAAGACGCGCTGGCAACGGCGGAAAAGATCGCCGGCAACGCCCCGATCTCCACCCGCCAGGTGAAGAAGGCCATCGACATGTCGACCCAGCTCGACCTCAAGAGCGGCTATGCTTTCGAGATCGAAGCCTACAACCGCATGGTCCCGACCGAGGACAGGCTGGAGGGCGTACGGGCTTTCAACGAGAAGCGGAAAGCCCAGTTCAAGGGGAAGTAGTTCTTCCCGATCTTTCCAACATCGTCATTCCGCACGTGATGCGGGATGATGATTGGGGGATTGGCAGGGGGCGTCCCATCACGGATCTTTGCTTCCAAAACCACACGTGCTAGCCAACGGTATTCAGATATTCGGCAGACAACAGGAAGCCCCGATGAGCGACACCATTCTGGTCCCGGTTGCGCCCGGCGAGATGCTGGACAAGATCACCATTCTGGAAATCAAGCTGGAGCGGATCGAGGACGCGGCGAAGCGGGCCAATGTCGAGCTTGAATATACGATGCTGCAAAAAGTGCGTGGCGAGAAGATTCCGGAAAGCCCGGCGCTGGCCGATGCCTATGGCCGGCTGAAAGCTGTCAACGAGGCGCTCTGGGTGATCGAGGACGATATTCGCGATTGCGAGCGGGGCGGTGATTTCGGGCCTAAATTCATCGAGCTGGCGCGCAGCGTCTATCGCGTCAACGACCAGCGGGCGGCGATCAAGAAGGAGATCAATCTCCTGCTCGGCTCGGCTCTGGTCGAGGAGAAATCCTACAAGGACTATATGGCGCCCGATAGCGCCGGTCAGTGAGGCGGGTATGAACGTGTCCGGCGCGGCCGTTCCCGCCCCCCGCTTCGCCCGGTTCCGGTTCTGGTTGCTGGCCGTCGTGCTGCTGCTGTTCGTACCGGTCGGTGTGCTGGCCAAGCAGGCGATGGCAACGCTGTTCATCGCGCTGGCCATTCTGCTGCTCGGCGCCGTCTGGCTTGAGCGCCGCCGGATCGCATGGCCTGAAAAGCCTGTCCTGATTGCTTTCGCTGCTGTAGTCGGCTTGTCTTTGCTCGGGGCCTGGTTTGGCGGGCAGGGGCTGCATCTTGCCGGGATGCTGCAGAAGCTGGGCTTGCTCGCCCTGTTGCTGGTCTGTGTCTCCGCTGTACGGGAGATCCGGGCGGGGCTCTTCAGGGAGCCATTGGTGCTGTGTCTCGCCGCCGGGATCTTTCTTGGCGCGGTGATTTTCGCAATCGAGCTGACTTTCGATGCACCGCTCTACCGGTTTTTCTCCGGCAAGGGCTGGGAGGTGGACATCGCACCGTCCCGCTTCAACCGGGGCAGTACCGCACTTGTTCTGCTGTCCTGGCCCGCCGCGGCGGGGCTGTGGCTCGGCGGGCGCCGGGTGGCGGCTCTGCTGCTCGTCCTGGCCGGACTGGCGGCGGCGTCTATCGGGGAGTCCGCCTCGGCGGCTCTGTCGGCAATGGTCGCTGTTCTGATCCTGCCTCTGGCTGTTCTGAATGGCCGCATTGCCTCGCGGCTTGTGTTGCTTCTGACCGTGCCCCTGATGGTCGCGGCCCCCTGGATCCTCGGCAATCTTCTGGTCTGGATCCCCGACTATGTAACGGTGTTCCCGCCGTCTTTCGCGGACCGGCTGGAGATCTGGCACAGCGCCTCCCTGGCGGCGGTGGAGCAGCCATTGATCGGTCTTGGTCTGGGGGCGATGCGTAGCCTTGAGGTGCCGGAGGCGGTGAAGGCGACATACAGTTTCTTCAAGCACGGCACGATCCATCCGCATAACGCGGCGATCCAGATCTGGCTGGAGCTTGGTATCGGCGGCATTCTGGCGGCATTGTTCCTGCTCTGGCGTCTGGTGCTGGCCTCGGACCCGCTGCCGCGCCCGGCCCGGGCCGCCGCGATTTCGGCGCTGTGCTGCGGGCTGGTGATTGCTGCTGTCTCCTATGGCCTGTGGCAGGAAACATGGCTCGGCATCATCGGTCTCACCGTGCTTGCCTTCGGCGTGCTCTGCGGCAACGAAAGCTCTTCCGACTGATCTCTTTTCCGCCGCCTCTCCCTGGTGTTTAGTTGTTCCAAGAACAGTAAAAACAGGGAGGCCCAAAGTGGCTCAGTATCCGGCGGTCGGCGCGGTCCGCAAAATTGGCATTCTCGGTGGCGGGACGATCGGCGCGAGCTGGTCCGCCTTCTTTCTTTCCAGAGGCTATGACGTCGTGGCCTGGGATCCCGGGCCGGACGCGGAGGCCAAGCTGCGCGCCTTTGTCGATAATGCCTGGCCGCAACTGACGGAACTCGGGCTTTCCGCCGGTGCTGCCGTGGCCCGACTCAGATTCGTGGCGACGCCGGAAGAGGCCGTCGAGGGCTGTGATTTCATCCAAGAAAGCGCACCGGAACGGCTTGATATCAAGCAGGAGCTTTATGCTCGCGTCGATGCGGTGATCGGGGAGCGGACGATCTTTGCCTCCAGCACCTCGGGGCTGGTGATGAGCGATCTGCAGCAGGGCCTGAAGAATGCCGCCCAATTCGTCGTCGGCCACCCGTTCAACCCGCCGCATCTGATCCCGCTGGTGGAGGTGGTCGCCGGGAAAGACTCCGATCCGGCGGCGGCGGACTGGGCGATGGATTTCTACCGGCATGTCGGCAAGCACCCGATCCGGCTGAAGAAGGAGCTGAAGGG